>CAZDNU010000498.1:0-4313 GCA_964506865.1 uncultured Fusobacteriales bacterium
CAAGGCTCCTTTTTTTGTATTTTGATTGCTCGTACTTTCATTATACCATAATTGGAGCCTTGCTTCTTGTTTTTTTCCTACAATTATTTTACACTATCTGCTTCTATTTTAGATAAATCCAAGATATCATTTATTAAATTAAGTAAATTTTTCCCTGCTAAATTGATTCCATTAATATAATTTAGATGCTTTTTATCTTTTACGCTATCTTTTAATATTTCTGAAAATCCTAAGATAGCATTCATAGGAGTTCGAATTTCATGACTCATATTTGCTAAAAATTCTGATTTTGCTTTATTTGCTTCTCGTAATTTATTTGATGTATATACTCTCTCTTGAAAGTTTACAAATATCTCTGCAAATACAATTAATAGCATTTTTTCTTTTTCTGTATAGTTATGTTTCTCTTTTACCGAATCAAATCCAATAAAACCAATTAATTTACCTTGATGTGTTAATGGCAAAGTAAATATACTTTTTATTCCCTGTGGTTCCAAAATTCTTTTTAAGCAACCTTCTCCAGTGTCAGTTAATTTAGATACATCATATACATAAAATTCCTCGCCTGATTTATGTTTTTCGATCCACTGCGGGATGTAGTCAATAGATATATCTTGCAAATTATCTATCTCTTTACTTACTCCTTCTGCACACCATTCAAATGTATTTGACGTTGTGTGTGTGCTAAAATCGTATTTAAAAATATATGACCTGTCAGCATTTGCAAATTTTCCTAAATCTTCCAGTGCATTATTTGTTACCTCATCAAATTTCGATATATCTGCATTTATAAACTGCTTTGATATTTTAATCATAATATCCTGCATCTCACTATAACGTTTTATCTTTCGTTCATTTTCTTTTCTATTAGTTATCTCTTGATGTGTTCCGTACATCATCAATGGCTTACCTTCACATGTCCAAGTAAGCACTTTCCCTCTATCTTGCACCCATATCCAATTTCCTGCCTTGTGTTTCATTCGTATTTCTACTTCATAGTATTCACTTTCTTTATTAAAATGTTTTTGTAGTGCTCTTTCTGTTTTTTTCAAATCATCACTGTTTGCAAATTTTATCCAAGTATCAATAGTTGTTGGAGATATCTCCTCCAAAGTATATCCAATTATTCCTGCCCATTTTTCGTTAAAAATGGTTTCTCCTGTTTGAATATTCCACTCCCAAGTACCTATATCGGTTCCATTTATTATGCTGTCTAGCCGAAATCTTTTATCTTCCAAATCTTTTTCTATTTCCTTTTGATGCGTTTGATCAAACATATATCCCCTGATTTCATTTACTTCTCCGTTTTCATCTCTGTTAATCATTGCAAAATCATAAAACCATCTATATTTTCCATCTTTTAATCTTAATCTATATGATTGTTCATAATAGTTAATGTTATTCTCAATATTATACTTTATTTCTTTCATTATTCGTCCAAAATCATCAGGATGTACTATATTAGCATAATTGAAATCATTGCTTTGCAATTTCTGACTATCGTATCCCAGTATCTCTTTAGTATTTTCCGAAGCATATTCCACCTTCCAATTTTTTTTTATATCCCATATTAATATAAAAACTGGCCCTGCTGAGAATAGTTCTTTTAGGAGCTTGAGCTGTTCCTCGTATATCTTTCGCTCGCTAATGTCAGAAATACTTCCTATCATTCTTATTGGATTTCCCGTATTATCTTTTTCTATCACAGCTCCTCTATCATTTACCCATATTACTGTACCATCAGCTTTTACCATTCTATGTTCACTTCGATATTTAATATCATCTTTCATTGCTGTATTTACTTTATTCATCACCTTATATACATCACTTGGATAAATACAATCAGTAAAAAACTCCATTGGATGAGTCGTTAACTCATCATCCAAACCAAGTATTTCACACCATTTTTTATTATGATTAACTTTATTTTCAATAATATCCCAGTCCCAAATCCCCTCTTCTGTTGCTTCTAAAGCTAGTCTTAGCAATTCTTCATTTTCTCTAATCAATTTTTCGGCATTTTTTTGTTCTGTGATATTTAGCATAACCGTTAAAAAATATTTAACACCTTGACTTTCGATAATTTCTCCTGAAAATAATCCATTAATAATTTCACCACTTTTTTTTCTTACTTTTAATTCAATATTAGATAACTTTCCATTATTTGCTAATTCTTCTGCTATAAACTTTTTTTGTCTTGATCTACAAAAAAATTAAGATTCTCGGATGTATTTCCAATTACTTCTTCTCTTGCATAGCCTAAATTATCCAAAAAAGCTTGGTTTACTTCTGTTATTTTTCGATTATCAATTCTAGTTACGGCCATTAAAGCAGGATTTCCATGAAACAATTTATTAAATTTTTGCAACAACTCCTGCTCCTTGCTCAAATCTTTTGATATTCCAAATATACACTCTTCACCATCCCAAGAACCAAACCATACTCTTGTTTCTACAGGTACTAATAAATTATTTTTTGTCTCCAAAGGAAGTGGACATACTTCTAATTCACCTGCAAACATTTCAGTAAATATTTTCTCCGCTTCTTTTCTTTTTAGACTTGAATGAACATCAAGTACATGCATTTTTTCTAATTCTTCTTGAGTATATCCCAATTTTTTATTTACCGCAGAATTTGTAAAAAATATTTTGCCTTTTTTATCTGCTATAAATATCATATCATCTATTGTTTCGAAAAAATTTCTAAAATTTTCTTTACTCTCTTCTAATTCTTTAATCTGCAGTTTTTCCTCTGTTATATCTATAAATATAGTAGTAAAATAATAGTTTTCATCTGATTTCACCTCTACTTTATACCACTTATGTAGTGTTTCTGAATAGTGTTCAAACTCTTTTCGTCCATTTTCCAGCGCAATTTTCCCATAAAATCCAATCCAGTCAAATCGCTCTTCTTTTATCCCGGGTAATACTTCTGTTACTTTTTTCCCAATAATAGCTTCTTTATTTATTCCTGCTATTTTTTCAAATGCATTATTTATGTTTATAAATTCATAATCAATGGGGTTATTATTAATATCAACTATTAATTTATGATATGCAAATCCAAAAGGAGCATTTTCAACTATTTTTTTATAAAAATCCATACTATTGCCTCCTTTTTATAAAATTTTGTTTCTCCCACTTTCTTTAGCCTCATACAATTTTATATCTGAATTTTCAATAAATTTTAGTATATTTTCTTGCTCTTTCAATTCTGCTATACCGCCACTTATAGTTACTTGCATATTATTATTAAGTTTTATATTCTCAATATTTTTTCTAAGCCTCTCAGCTACAATAAATGCTTTATCCGCTTTTATATTTGGAAAAATAATCAAAAATTCTTCGCCACCATATCTACCTGCAAAATCAACATCTCTTATACTTTCTTTAATGCATTTTGATACTTCTACAAGTACTTCATCACCAGCTTGATGTCCATATGTATCATTTATTCGTTTAAAATAATCTATATCTGCCATTAAAATAGATAAACTATATTTGTATCTTTTTGCTCTTTTCATCTCAATTTCTAACATCTCAAATATTTTATTGTGGTTATATAACGCTGTCAATCCATCTGTTATAACTGCTTTTTCAAGTTTTTTTATTGTATTTGATAACTTTAAATAAATTTTAGCTCTAGAAATTAGTTCCAGCTTTCTTACAGGTTTTACTATATAATCTACTCCCCCTGCTTTATAAGCTTTCTCTGTACTTTTATCGTCAGAATTTGCAGTCATAAATATTATTGGTATCTCTTCCGTTATTTCATCAGCACTTAATATTTTGCATACTTCATATTCAGCAATCACAGGCATCTGTATATCTAAAATTATTAAATCAGATAACTTTTTTCGAGCAATTTCCATACCTTTTTTTCCAGTATTTGCAATTTACATATTCAGGTTATCTTCTTTTAGTATTTTTGCTGCTAACTTCAAATTATCATTATTATCATCTATTATCAAAATGCTTTGTCTTTCCATATACATTCACCCCTTAATTTTTTTGATTTCTTACATTTACTATACTTATTTTTTTTCTCTTTCCTTTAATTCGCAAAAAATAAAAAGATTAGACATTATAATGGAACTTGTAAACAGTATGCTTGAAAAAAAGTGTTTGTGTTTGCAGGTTTTTTTTATACTGTTAAATAAAACAAAGAGAGGTATAAGCTATATCTAGAAATTACTTTAATGAGAGTCAGGTTAAAATACTAAAAAAAATATGTGCTTAAAGTTTCAAAAGCTTCCATCACTTATTCTGATGAGTTAAAAAAACTGTTTATTGAAGAATATTTGAAAAACATGG
>CAZDNU010000499.1:0-1805 GCA_964506865.1 uncultured Fusobacteriales bacterium
GCAGGTATAGGAGGAGCAAGATCAGGAGTGTTAGAAACTACATTCAAACAAGAGACTGAAACTGACCTTTTTGGAGAGCAAGCAGTACTTTGTGGAGGAGTTACAGCATTAATGAGAACTGGTTTTGAAGTCTTAGTAGAAGCGGGATATGACCCTGAAAATGCTTATTTTGAATGTGTTCATGAAATGAAACTTATAGTTGATTTGATATATGAAGGTGGATTTGCTAAAATGAGAGACTCTATATCAAATACAGCAGAATATGGTGATTATGTAACTGGTCCTAGAGTAATTACTGAAGATACAAAAAAAGAGATGAAAAAAGTATTAAAAGAAATACAAGATGGTACTTTCGCAAAGAACTTTATATTAGAAAGACAATCAGGTATGCCATATATGCATGCAACTAGAAAAAATGAAGCAAGTCATCAAGTAGAAACAGTTGGTGCAAAACTTAGAAAAATGATGAGTTGGATCAAAAAATAAATTTTTTATATTAAATCTAAATCTCCCACGTTAAATTTTGAAAGCGAAAGCTAAAAAAGTGGGAGATATTTTTTTACTTATAGAAAAATATCCTATAATGGAAAAGAATAAATTCAATATTTTTTAATTATAAAGAGTACATATGCAAGAGAGACTAACTTGAAGCTGAAATATTTCATGATAGTCTCTTGCTATTTATATAAAAAAATAAAAATAATTTAATAAATCGATGGAAAAATCTCCAAAAATGTATTATTATATAGTGTAGAAAAGTAAAAAAAGGAGACTCAACATGGAAAGTCAAATTAAAATATATCAAAAAATAAGAAAAAGAGTAAAAGAGGGACTTGAAAAGCCAAGTTTTTTTATAGATAAACTTAGAATAATAATATTGATTGCAAAAGGATTTAAAGAGAGAAGCTTTAATTTATGGGTATCAACATTAACTTATTATTCCTTGTTGGCTTTTGTACCGATATTAGCTATTTTATTTGCAGTGGCGAGAGGTTTTGGATTTCGTAATAATATAGAAAAATTAGTATTAGAAAAATTTCCAAATAATACAGAGTTGATATATGATGTATTCGAATTTGCAAATAACTTGTTAGAATCAGCAAGAGGAGAAGTGGTAATAGCAGGAGTAGGAATATTATTATTATTGTGGTCGGTGATAAAAGTACTTTTAAATATAGAAAATGCTTTCAATTATACATGGAGAATAAAAACAAGACGACCACTTATACGAAGATTTAGTGATTATATAGCTATACTGTTTATATTACCTATATTGACATTATTAAGCAGTAGTATATCCGTTTATTTAAAAATAAAACTTTCTAGTTCAGAAAATTATCTTTTTTTTACAAAGATTTTTCTATTTATATTAAGATTTTTGCCGGCAATATTCATAATAATGATATTTACGTTAATATATATAATAATGCCAAATACAAAAGTAAAAATAAAAACCGGGTTACTGTCGGGAATTATAACAGGGATTATATATATTATATTTCAAAAGTTGTTTATCGAGTCACAAATATTTGTAGTAAAGTATGGGAAAATTTATGGTACTTTCTCTACAGTGCCTATATTTTTGATATGGATGAGATTTAACTGGATGATAATATTGTTTGGAGCACAATTTTCATTTGCAGTGCAAAATTCTTCAAGGTATTATATAAAAAATAGTTATGACAAGATTAGTATACTCAGTAAAAAAATATTATTGCTTATGATAAGTTGTTATGTAGTCCGGCATTTTGCTGACGGAAAACAAGCTCCATCAGACTTAGAAATATCCGAAACTCTGGAAATAC
>CAZDNU010000500.1:0-3577 GCA_964506865.1 uncultured Fusobacteriales bacterium
AGAGATATTAAATAATAATAACAAAAAAAATTATTATGGGAATATAATTTATAGAGTAGAACGAGAATTGATCCGACAGGTCTTAGAACTTACTAATAGCAAAAAAGTCGAGGCGGCAGAAGTATTAGGGATAACCCGAAATACTTTACGTGCGAAAATGAATGCGTATGGACTAGAATAAGAGTAGGAGGAAAAATGTATTTAAGTTTGTATAGAAAGTATCGACCCAAAACATTTGAAGAGATGTATGGAGAAAAGTATATAATAAAAGCTATAAAAAATAGTTTGCGGAACAATAGAGTGGCTCATGCATATCTTTTTTCAGGACCTCGAGGTGTTGGTAAAACGACCACTGCAAGAATAATATCCAAAGGAGTGAATTGTCTAGAAAATGGTGTGACGGATACTCCCTGCAATCAATGTGAAAACTGTAAGGCTATTGACAAGGGTAATTTCTTTGATATGATAGAGATAGATGCAGCGTCAAATAGAGGTATAGATGAGATTCGTAATTTAAAGGATAAAATACATTATAAACCAGTAAGTGGTAGAAGAAAAGTCTATATAATAGATGAAGTACATATGCTCACCAAGGAAGCTTTTAATGCACTGCTAAAAACATTAGAGGAACCTCCGGAGCATATTATCTTTATTTTGGCTACCACAGAGCCAGATAAAGTCCTAGATACTATTATATCAAGGTGCCAGAGATTTGACTTTACTCCAGTGGCGTATGATGAGATATTAAATTGTTTGCAGGATATAGCCGAAAAGGAAAATATAAATATAGATGAAAAAAGTTTAAAGTTGATTTATGAGAAATCCGGTGGAAGCGTGCGGGACTCTATATCTATATTTGAAAAAATATCTTCAGCGTACTTCGGTGAAGATATTGATTCGGAAAAAACACGAGAAATATTAGGAATAATAAAAGAGGAAAAAATAGAAATTTTTTTAAAGCAGATTAACGAAAATGCTTATGATGAAGCGATGAATTTTTTTGATGAACTCCTAAAAGAAGGAATAAATATAGAAGATTTTTTAAAGGAATTTGCAAATCATATAAAAAACTTAGTCTTGGATGGAAAAAAAGATCTTAGTCCTAATTATATAGTAGATATAATCGATACTATATATGACATTATATTTAAGTTTAGATTTGAAGAAGATAAAAGATTACTGGCTTATGTATTGATATCGAGATTGATGACGGCAAAGCAATCAGAACCGACAAAAGTCATATCGAATAGCAAAGAAACTAAAAATGTTGAACAATATTTAAAATCGGACGAGATTGAAAATACTCAAAGTGAAAAAGCAAGAATAAAAAGGACAGGAAATATAGATACTGCTACCCTAAAAAGGGATTGGAGTACAATATTAGAAAAAGCAAAAGAAGTAAAGATATCCTTAGTTGCATTTTTATCAATGGCCTTTCCAATCAAAGCAGAGGAAGGAATAATACATATTGGATTTCCCGCAGAAAATAAATATCACAAAATTTCTATGGAAAAAAAGGAAAATCGTAAAATTTTCGTAAATATATTAAGAGAAATGTATGGTGATGTAGATTTAGAGTTTGAGGTTGTGGGGAGAGTTCAAAATGAAAATTCCAAAGATGAAATAGTCCAAAAAATAGTGGATTTTTTTGATGGGGAGATAATTGATACGAAATAATAAGGAAGTGAATGCTATGAGTAGCTATTATGAATATCTGTTCCTAGAAAACTTAAAAAAAAGTAACACTGATGAAATGAAAATAGGTGTAATAAAGTCTATTGGACGTATAAAAAGCCAGCGAGCAATACCGGAAATAACCAATATAGCTACTAGTGATCGTTACAGTACTGCAGTTAGAATAGCAGCTATATTGGCTCTGACTAATATAGGCGACAAAAAATTTATTAAGAACTTTGTGCCACTAGCTAATCAAGAAAATACAGATATTCTGGAAGTATTGATAAGGGCTATCGGAAAGTTAAATCTATATGAGTATGTATCTGAATTCGAAAATTTTATAAATTACAAAAATAGAGCAGTGAAAAAAGAGATAATAAATTCATTGTTTTTGCTGGATAATGTGGATAGCATTCGAATATTGGTGAAGTTTTATAGTGATAAAGATATAGAAATAAAGCAACTTGTAAAATATAGTATAAAAAGTATGAATTCTTTTAGTGACTACTTAAATAGCATTGACGAGCAAGAAATTTTAAATGTACTTTCTTTAGTGCCTGTAGAAAGAGCTGAGCTACTAATCGAAAAACTGATAAAAAGTTCAGATGATAGCAAAATATTGAATATAATAATAAAGGCTATTGGTGATTTGCAATTATCCAAAGGGCAGGAAATATTAGAAGAATTATTTGAAAAAGTGGAGCAAAAAAGTATTAAATTAAAAATCATAGAAGCACTTGAGGATATAGCAGCAGAAAGAAAAAAAGATTTTTTGTTGAAAATATTGGCAGAGGAAGATGATAGAGATATAAGAGTGCGTGCATTATTTTCTTTTGGATGTGCAGCAAAATGTGATGAAGTTATAAAAGTGATAAAAGAAATTATAAATAATCTAGACGAATGGTGGATGACTCGTAAGGTTGCCATAATGTTGATAGGTGAAAATAGAATAAAATCAGAAGTATCATTTTTATTAGAAATATTAAAGTCAGAAAATGATAGTCGAGTTGTAAGAACATTAATACATGAACTGGGCGAGCTAGGGAGCAGCGATGCGATAAAATATTTACGTAAATTTCTTGATAGCAATGAACTAGAGATAAAAAAAATAACTATTTTAGCACTTTCAAAACTTGGAGATAAAGATATTTTAGAAATATTATTAAAAGATAAAGAAGCAAGAGAGCGACTTATGCCAGAATCACTCAAAGCTATTATCAATTTTAATGATGAAAGAATAATAGGGATATTGACTGAGATGATTGAAAACAATGAAGTAGAGAGCAGAATGATCAGTCTAGCTTTAGATGGTATAGCGGTATTTACTGATGGAAAAATAAAAAAATGTGTAATAAAATATGTATCTGATAAGGACAATAAAAGAGAGTATCGTGCAAAGGGACTTATGCTTCTGGCAAATTATAAAGATCAAGAAGTGGTAAATTTCTTAAAAAAAATATTTAAAGATGCAAATGAGTGGTGGATGCTGAAAAAAATAGCAGTAATGATAGTAGATGAATTAAAAATATATGATTTGATCAATGAAATCACCGAATATGCAGTTGATATTGATGAAAGGATATCAAAAAGTGCAAAAAAAGCAGCAAAAAATTTTTACAATGATTACTTTTTGGAGAGAGTAGAACAAGAGGACAAGGATTTGGCGATAATAGGCAGCTTATATTCAAAACTTTTATAGTATAAGATAAAGGAAGGGGAGAGGTATGATATTTATTATTATAGGAAGTATATTATTTTTGGTAACCCTCTTAGTTATTATAAATTTACTGACTAAGTATAAAATAACAAAAGTCAAATACAATACTGCGGCTGAAGAGCTAGAAGAAATAAAGGAATTAAATGAAAAAATAGGACGCGAAAAAGATGAAGTAGAGCGAAA
>CAZDNU010000501.1:0-5228 GCA_964506865.1 uncultured Fusobacteriales bacterium
AGGGGAAGAATGAGTGTTTTTTTACAATATTTGATATCTGGCTTGTCAATAGGAGCTGTTTATGCACTGATAGCTTTGGGTTATACAATGGTATATGGAATTTTAAAGTTAATTAATTTTGCACACGGCGAAATATACATGTTGGGGGCTTTCATTGCATATTATATGATTGAATATACAAATCCTGTGGGATTTGGAGGGATAATAGTAGTAATGACGGTGACAGCTCTTATAACAGCAATAATTGGTATGTTGGTAGAGCGTATAGCATATAGACCAATGAGAAATTCCGGTAGAATATCAGTATTGCTGACGGCACTTGGAGTTTCTATATTTTTGCAAAACTTGGCAACAAAACTTTTTGGTGCAGAACCAAAATCATACCCAAAAGAGTTTATAGAGCTAAAACTGTATAAAATTAAATTGGGAAATGGAGAGATAATAATAAAAAATCATCAAATAATTATAATTTTGGTTTCCATATTTTTAATGACATTATTATTTTTTATAATAAAACATACTAAAACAGGAAAAGCTATGCGAGCGGTAGCGTATGATAAAGATGCCGCAAAACTTATGGGTATTAATACTGACAAAACGATTTCAATAACTTTCGGAATTGGTTCTGCACTAGCAGCTATAGGTGGAATAATGCAAGGCGTATTAGTAGAAAAAATAGAGCCTACAATGGGATTAGTTCCAGGACTGAAAGCATTTATAGCAGCTGTCTTAGGTGGTATAGGTAGTATACCAGGGGCAGTATTGGGTGGTGTGATAATGGGAATGTCCGAATCCATGGTTACTGGATATATATCTTCTGTATACAAAGATGTAATAGCATTTTTGATACTAATACTTGTGTTGTTGGTGAAACCGTCGGGTATACTTTTAAAAAATACAAAAGAAAAAGTATAGTTAGGAGATGAGAATATGTTTGGATATGTAAATGAGATAATAGTAATAATATCGATTAACATAATTTTAGCTGTAAGTCTAAATTTTATAAATGGTGTTGCAGGGCAATTTTCCCTGGGACATGCAGGATTTATGGCAGTGGGAGCATATGTATCAGCGATATTGGCTGGGACCTATGATTTGAATATATATATTGCTATGTTATTAGGAGCCGTAATGGCTGGTGTCGTTGGCATGCTAATAGGATTTCCGGTTTTGAGACTGCGAGGAGATTATTTAGCAATAGTAACTCTTGGATTTGGCGAGGTAATAAGGCTACTCATAAGAAATATAGACTTTACAGTGGGCAAGACAATCACAGGAGGAGCATCAGGACTAAAAGGAATACCGAAAATAAGAGGTGCAGAGCTAATATTGTTAGCTATTTTACTAGTATTGCTGACGATCTTGGTGCTAAAGCACATAGCTGAGTCAAGTGAAGGAAGAGCGTTGATTTCACTGCGAGAAGATGAGATAGCATCTGAGGCAATGGGAGTAAATACGAGTTATTATAAATTACTGGCATTTATAGTTGGGTCTTTTTTTGCAGGTCTAGCAGGCGCTTTATATGCACATCAAAGAGGATTTTTGGATACCAATAACTTTGATTTATTTAAGACAGTAGATATATTACTGATGATAGTGATAGGAGGACTGGGAAGTCTAAGTGGAGCAATATTTGGTGCTGTAATTTTGACGATTATATCTGAAATGATGAGAGGATTTTCTGAATATAGGATGATAGTATATTCGGTAATACTAGTTGCGCTGATGCTTATCAGACCAAAGGGGATATTTGGGAAAACTGAAATATGGGATTTACTAAAGAAAAAAAAGAAAGGAGCGTAAACTTATGATATTGGAAGTCAGAGAATTAATGAAAGAGTTTGGAGGATTACGTGCAGTTTCTGATTTTTCGTTGGAAGTAAAATCCAATGAGTTAGTAGGATTAATAGGACCTAATGGAGCAGGAAAAACTACAGTTTTCAATTTGTTGACAGGTGTATATAAAGCAGATGCAGGTTATATAAAATTAATGGGAGAAGATATAACAGGAGAAAAACCTTATAAAATAACAGAAAATGGAATGGCGCGAACTTTTCAAAATATTCGCTTATTTCGAGATATGACAGTATTGGATAATGTACTTGTATCAATGCACTTTAATATGTCTTATGGTTTGTTTGGTTCTATCTTTAAAACCAAGCTGTTTCACAAAGAAGAGATATGTGCTAAAAAAAAGGCAGAAGAATTATTAGATAGATTTAATTTAGTTGATAAACAAAGTTTTCTCGCAAAAAATCTTCCATACGGAGAACAAAGAAGACTTGAAATTGTAAGAGCTTTGGCAACAAATCCGGAGATATTGCTTTTGGATGAGCCAGCTGCTGGTATGAACCCTCAAGAAACCCTTAAACTTATGAGTCTTATTAAAAAATTACAGGAGGATTTTAATTTGGCAATACTTTTGATAGAACACGATATGAAGTTTGTGATGAATCTTTGTGAAAAAATAGTTGTATTGGATTATGGTCGAATGATAGCAAAAGGGGATCCGGATGCAGTAAAAAATAATCCAAAAGTAATTGAAGCTTATTTAGGTACAGTAGAAGAATAAAGAGGTGGTATAGATGATATTAAAATTAAACAATGTAAATGTACATTATGGGAGCATACATGCTTTAAAAGGCATAAATTTAGAAGTAAGAAAAGGGGAAATAGTAAGTATAATAGGAGCAAATGGGGCAGGAAAGACAACAACACTGCGAGCAATTTCTAGATTGTTGCCTGTAAGCGGTGGTGAAATGATATACTTGGAAAAAGATATAAATAATGTAGCTCCGCAGAGCTTAGTAAAACAAGGACTTATACATGTACCGGAAGGAAGACGAATCTTTGCTGAGATGACTGTGCTGGAAAACTTGGAAATGGGAGCATACTTAAGAAATGATAAATTAGAAGTGAAAAATGATATAATAAAAGTATATAACATGTTTCCTAGACTTCATGAAAGAAAAAATCAAATAGCAGGAACTTTAAGCGGAGGAGAGCAACAAATGTTGGCAATAGGACGTGCAATAATGAGCAAACCTGATTTGCTTTTGTTGGATGAACCTTCAATGGGCCTGGCACCGCTTTTAGTGAAGGATATATTCAATATAATTCAAAAGATAAATAAGGAAGAAGGATTGACTGTTTTGTTAGTAGAACAAAATGCAAATATGGCTTTAAAAATAGCAGATAGGGCTTATGTATTAGAGACAGGAAGGGTAGTACTACATGGCTTAGCAAAAGAAATAAGGAATAACGAACAAATAAAAGAAGCGTATTTGGGATAAAGAATGAATTATAATTAAGCAATTTTTGTTTGGAAAAACTAGTTCTTTTAAGATGGAGAAGTGGAATGATGTATCCAAAAAGAACAAAAAGTAATAAAAAGCTAGAGAAGGCCACGCAAAGACGAAAATAGAACACTGTGTAGAAAAAGAGTTTCTTTATGCAAAAAAAAGTATCACAAATGGAAACTTTTTAATCTTGAGAAATAGTATATTTCTTGTTACACTCTCTGTGTAAGACAAAAAGAAAGCTTCAAAGGAGAGTGTTTTAAAATGAAAAATATATTAATTTTAGTAAGCCTTATTGGAATGTTGTTATTGATTACTGGATGTTTTGAAAGTAGTGAGGAGATGTCAATAGAAAACGATTCATTGTTGAAACGATCAACAGGATCAAAAATAAAAATTTATTATTCAAATAATGGTGTCGGTGGCAATATACACTACAACGCAGATTCGAATGGTTGGACAGAAGCGCCAGGTGAACCCATGACGTGGATAAATGACGATAATCCGTTTAATCAGTATAAGGGGCATTATGTAAAAGAATTTGATGCAGTAAACTTAGAATTTGTATTTACAGATTATGAGGGGAATAACTGGGACAACAATAACGGGCAAAATTACTTTATAGATAGACCAGGAACATATCTTGTAGAAAATGGAGAAATAAAACCTGCGTACGAGGGTGTAGCTTTTATAGAATACAATTTTGAAAATATAGAATCAAGATATGAATACCTAGACAAAGAGATAAACTTGTATAAAGATGGTGAGTTTTTTAAAACAGTAAAGATATCAAACTTTGTTAGTTCGAGCAAACCATGTACCCGTATAACTAGACTGGAAAATGCTTCATATGAAGTAGAAATAAAAATAACAAGAGAAGATGGGACAATGCATTTTGCAAGAGAGTACTTCTATATAAATGATTTTGCGCAAAGTGTAAATAAAGAAATAGATGTAAAACAATATGAAATGGTAACAGATAAGATAGTCATATATTATTCGCCAAAAAGAATACAATGGAAACATAGTCCAGAAGGAATCAATATACATTACAATGCAGAAAATAACGGCTGGACAAGTTTTCCGGGAATAAATGCACTAGCAAAATCATATAAATATGAAATAGATGATAGATTTGGAGATATAAAAGCAAAATATGAAATTGACGCTCAAAGTGTAGAGTTTTGCTTTAACTATTTAGGCGAAGAATGGGATAACAATAATGAAAGTAATTATAAAATAGATAAACCGGGAATATATGAAGTGTCAACTAGAAGGATTAAAGAGTTGGCAACGGAAATGATAGAAGAATAAAAACGTATAAATTAAAAAAGGTCAGCCCTGATAATACAAATGGGCTGACTTTTTTATTTAAGTAAGACATTCTTCTAAATAATTTAGATTTTTTATAAGAAACTCTTTTTTTGATTTTCTTTCTAAGGTATTGTTATCAATCAGCTCTTTGATACATCTAGATAATGAAGGTCTGGTAACTCCAAAAAAATCAGATAAATTTTCTATAGAAGTATTTAAATAGAATGTATTGTTTTTTTGATTTTCTAAAATGTAAGCACTTAACTTTTGTTTGATGGTTTTATTATAAAAATTAAACCATATTTTTTGTGATAAAAAAAAGGCCTTATTTGAGAAAAGTTTAAGGTAATTCTTTAAAATGATTTCATTTTCTTGCAATAAAGACAGAAGTTCTTTTGTTCTTATAATCATAAGTTTGGATGGACCATCTGAAATAACATTTACAGGAAATATATTTTTATCATTAAATAAAAACGCTGGAGCTAGTATAGCGGGGGCGGTAATTACTTCTATTTCATAGGATTCGCCACTGGATTTTAGCATTTCAGTTTTGACTTTTCCTGATAAAATAAGATGCATATGATCATGTTTGTCGCCCCTAAATCGTATATATTC
>CAZDNU010000502.1:0-2274 GCA_964506865.1 uncultured Fusobacteriales bacterium
GGAAGATTTTCAAACTTTTCTACACCTGTTTGGTGTTATTTTTTCTTTAAATTGTATTGATTTTTTTACAATTGAATTTTTATTTCACGGATTCAGGTAGTACATAACGGTCTCGATGATATGTGCCGTCTTTCCCGTCTACAGGTATGCTCTGAACCTTAGTCGCTTGCACTTGGTGAAGAGCGTGCCGACTCGGTTACGGGAAAGATGGCACATGTATCATCTGTTAGGCGAAGTTATTTTTCACGGCTGATAAAATGGCAAATGTGCCGGTAAAATTTACCGACACATTTTTATTGAATAAAATTACTGTAATAATCAATTATTCCAATATCAATATTCATTTTTTCTAATTCAATCATTCCTTCTTCAGTTTTTGGAAAAATTTGAATCTGATTATCCTTTTCTATTATGAATAATTTCATGGACTTAAATTGATATGCAAATTCTCCACCTTTAATTTTATCTTTATTGTTTATGAATATACTTAAAACTAAATTTTCTAAAATTGAATCATCTCTCGCAATTTGTTTTATAACATCAAAATTTTCTAATGATTCCAGTTTATAAATACCCCATTCAATTTCATATTTTTTTGTAATACATGTAAAAATATTTTTCTTACTCAAAGATAAAAGGACTATATCATTTGGAAGAAATACTTTGTCAATAGATGAAATATCAACATTTATTTTTTTTCCTGGATTTATCCCTGAAATTACATCAAATATGCTCAATACTAATTGGTTGTTAATTTGCTTTATTACTTTGCCTTTCACAAGCGTATCCTGTTGTCCATTCATAAGATTAAAAAACATATCCCCTGAATATAAGTTAGAATTCATCACGAACCATGATACCAAAATAAATGTTAAGTATTCCCATATTCTAGATTTAATAGCCATCATTTATCTTTAAAAATGCTACAGCATATTCACTACCGGTATAACTTCCGAGTATAGTATGCATTGATTTTTCAAAGTAATTTGAAGTATGTCCTGAACAACAAACATCTTTTACACCATCAACATAATAAAAACCTGAAACTTCAAGTGTATGAAATGCTGTCCAACCCCAAAATCCTTTTCTCATCAATTGTACAACATCTCCATGCCACAATTCGTTGTATGGATACCACATATTATCTCTTATAGTGTCAGTGTAATATGCTTCACCTTCATAACAATTTCCATACCAGTAATTTAGAAAGTATTTTGCACTAATCCAAGGGCTTGGGTCAGTAGTATCCCAAGAGTTGTTAAATTCAGTTACATTCATTGGTTGAGTGTTAGGGTTACTTACCTTTGGAGTTAAATACCAGTCACTATTCATACCAATTCCTCCAGCAAATAACATTTGAGAAGCAAAATTTGCACAATCTCCTCCCATATAGTTCAGATATGGATAATCATCAGTATTTGGTGATTCGGCATATTCCTGTAGATATTGCCATGCATTATATCTATCATAACTGTAGCTAAGACCTCTCCTCGCTATATTCTTGTTTCTTTTAGTAGGAGTAAAATCATTATTAATTGATTTTTGAAATGAACTAATTTCTACATCTTCCAAATAATTCATACCTATTTCATGAGCGTCATTTTTAATTTCTAAGTTATCTGCAAAATTCATATAATAATTTAAGAATTTAGCTATTATTTTTTTATCTTTTTCATTTAAATTAGATTCTTTCATTTTATCAAGGGCGACTTCAAGCACTCTCTCCACTTCTTCAGTGTTTTCTTCATCTAATGTATAAAGTTCAACATCCAACACTTCAGAAAGTTTCTTTATTTCTTGCTCTTCTTCGTCTATTTGTCTTCTTCTGCTATTCTCAATAATACTGATTGTGTTAGTAGTTTCAACAATTTTTTTATGCTCGACAATTTTAGAATCTGGAGCAACTAAAAATTTCCCCTGGATAACTTCTAGGTATTTCTTTTTTTTGTTTTCAGGAATACTTGTGCTATCAACAATGCTGGCTTTAATTTGCTCATACTCAAATTTTGTGCTTTCATCAACAAATGCAGTTTCATCATAGCTAGTTTGAATTGTCTCCTCTTGACTTTCAGTAAAACATCCACTCAAGATCAGAACAAAAACTAACATCAATAAAAATATTTTTTTCATTTAACTACCTCCAAAATTTTATTTTTTTAAATTATTGCTGGCCAACACCTGATTCCGTGATAAATATTTTTTGACATACTTCACCGACAAAAATATCCATTTTTTTAAAAAAATTGGAACATTATTAATTATCAAATTTTAGAA
>CAZDNU010000503.1:0-1779 GCA_964506865.1 uncultured Fusobacteriales bacterium
TATTTTTTTTATATATGCAACTTTTTTTAAAATAAAAGTAATTTTTTTAAACAAATCAACCTTATGTGGAAACTATCGAACTTCTTCAATATATAAATATGTTTTTTACAGTGATATTATAATGATTTTATCAATTTTATATTTACTTTTATTCCAGTACGGAAGATAAGTTGGGAATCACTTGCTTCTTTCTAGAGATTACTCCTTTAAGATGTATTCTGTGCTCCTCTTTTTTTCCTTCAAAGGCATCTTCTATTATTTTTTCGCCTTTTCCGGTAAACAAACACATTGAATCTCCCTTAACTATATTGGTAATCATCAGAATTATCAAATAATAATTTCTATCTTCTGCTATTTTTCGCATGTATGCAATAAGTTCATCTTCTTTTTTATATACTTCTTCATCATTTACAGACATTATCTGTGCTACTCCCACTTTTCTTTTACCTATTACAAAATCCTTAAAGTCTTGATAAAATATCTCTTGTGAAGTTTTTCCTGTAAGATCTGATCCGTACATAAACATATCAAGTGCAAATCTTTCAATATTTATTCCTGCTAACTCAGCCAAACGTTTTGCTATTATTTTGTCTGCCATAGTGCATGTAGGTGAACGAAATATCACTGTATCCGATAAAATAGCGGCACACAATATGCCGGCAATCTTTTTTTCTGGGATTATATTATGTTCAAAATATAGATTTGCTATAATAGTCGCTGTGCTACCCAGTGGTTCATTTCGAAAGTATATAGGTCCAGCGGTTTTAACTTCTTCTATTCGATGATGATCTATTATTTCCACTATATCCACGTCATCTATTCCATCTATAGCTTGACTTTTAGAATTATGATCTACTAAAATCATTTTTTTCTTATTGTATGATATAATATTGTATCTTGATAAAATCCCTATTATCTTATTTTTATTGTCTACTACAGGATAAAATTTTTGTCGCTGTTTTTGCATTTTTTCTTGTACATCATCTATAAATTCATTTGTATAGAACTTAACAAGGTTTTTAGATGTCATTATATGTGCTACCGGAATACTTTGATTTATCATCCTCGAGCAAGTAAAGGTATCATAATCTGTCAACATAATAATGCAATTTTTCTTCTTAGCCTCATCTATTATCTCTTGACTTATCGACTGATTTTCACCTGTTACTATTATACATGAGACCCCTATATTTATAGCCTCCAGCTGACAGCTAGGTCTATTGCCCATTATAACAATGTCTCCTTGGCCTATGTACTCATCCAATTCCTTAGAGCTCATAGCTGCTACAAATACTTTTCCAGTAGTTTCAAATTGCTCTTCTGTTCCATAAATTATCTCTGCATTTAAGGTTTCCGCTATATTTTTCAATGATGTTTTACTGCTTTTTATTATCTCCTCACCAAACGGATCCATATATTTATTTGCAATATCCGTTAGAGTAAGTATTCCTATTAATTTATCTTTTTCATCAACTACCGGCAAAAATTTAAGCGTGTTTTTTTTCATAAGCTGCCAGGCATTTTTTATAGATATATTCTGGTTTATGCTGGTTGCCTTGTCTAGATTTAGATCTGCTACTCTCGTCCTTATTGTTGTAAGATATTCAGGAGCTTCTACTCCAAAATAATTCAAAACATACTCTGTTTCTCTATTTATCTCTCCGGACCTTACAGCTACTGGAGCATAACCTAGTCTTTTTTTGAGTTCTGTATAGGCTATTGCAGAGCAAATAGAGTCAGTATCGGGATTTTTATGCCCTATTATATATAGTTTTTCTT
>CAZDNU010000504.1:0-1727 GCA_964506865.1 uncultured Fusobacteriales bacterium
TTTGGATCGAACCGGCGTAAATCATTACCTCATCAATGATTTGATTCACCCAGCCATCAATCCATTTTTTCTTTTTTGGGTCTTTGATGCTTAAGTCAATTGTTTGGAAGCGGAGAAGAAAGGTTCTTAAGTAATCTACTGTTTCTTTGACTCTGTATGTCAAACCTGCATCAAAAAATGAAAACTTGGCAACAGGTGGATTGAGCTGGCTTTTCCAGAAGGGAGGCTGAGTTGAGAATAAAAAAGATTTGCCACTCCGGTCTGCGTTTAACATCGATACATTTTTGGGATGTTCACCCCCAAATTGCAATACACTCAGATTCGGGAACTCCTTTGATACCGCTTTTCTAAATTTAGAGAATTGTTCTTTTCTTGCCTTATTAAGCTCTTTTTGCTCAGCCCCATATTTTAGTGAGGTAACGATGGAATCTATTTCGTTTGTTAAAGAAGAAAAAAACAGTGGAATAACAATATGGTAACGGCTGTCTTCTATGGAGCCATGGCTTATAATGGGAAAATAAATCTGTTTTGCCTTATCGGCTGTTCTAATATCTCTTTTCTCTACTAACTTCTTGAACCCCTCTTGCCAATCTTTGAGCTGAGAATCATCGCTGGCAAATGGTTTTAGGAAGCAAAAATCGTCATTGAAAATAAGGTCAATTATTTGCTCTCCTCTTAAAAACAAAGCCAAAAAACGAGATATGGTGATCAAATTACCATTGTTATGAGCTAAATCTATTGTCAGATTCTTTTTTAATGAAGCCGTGGAAAGTAATAAGTCTTTTGATTTTGTGCCCAAGAAGATCCCCTCTGAATCTGATGAGCTGTGGGTAAATTTCAAGACATGAGTTGCTTTAATAATTCTTTTGCCGATAGCTATCGACCTCTTGCTTGTTTCATCGATCCATTGCCTAATCTCTGTAGATGGAGCATTTTTTCTTAGCAACTCATACTCCTTCTGCTTTTTTTCTTTTGCTTTGGCGGAACGTTGAAGTTTTTTTTCATCCTTTTCTATCTCAATTTCTTTCTCTTTTTTTTCAATATATTCACGAGATTTAAATAGCTTACATTTTTGTACTTTATGCTCAAAAAAATCGACAATCACCTCTTCCCAAGTTTCAAAATTGTTTTTTTCTTCACTCATACCCATCACCTTATCTCCTGAAATAATCCCAAATTAGAGGCATATTTGTATTCTTGAGGGTAACTCTCGTACTCAACCAATCGCACCTCACCAAATTTACGACTCACTTCTTCTAACGTTTTGATATTTAATTCATCTGCAAGTTGTGCATAAATTGTTTTTGCATCAAGATCGAACCAGAAGTCATTACCTGTTCCAAAGCTATTCAACTGGATAGTATCTATTGACACACCTGGCAAACCACCAAATTTTGCCGGGGTTACATTTTCATTTTTCCATTGCCATCTTGCCGGTCTGTATTCATCTGTAATCCATAAATAATAGGCCTCATCTTTTGGAGAATCTCGAAAATGCTGCTGTCTCTGGACCTCACCGCACCATTGTGGATGGTTTTTCCACCAAACATTTGCTGGCTTTTTCCCTTTAAATAATTGCCGGGTGAGCGCCTTATGCTCCAATTCAACCAAGTTACACCATGATGTTAAATTTGTAAGATTGCATCCATCGGGCACTGTGATTCTAGGAATAGCATTAATGCTCTTATACTGATCATCGGCTAATATCTCCCGTAAATCATGCGTGT
>CAZDNU010000505.1:0-1849 GCA_964506865.1 uncultured Fusobacteriales bacterium
GAGTGAGCCATTAATTTTATTGTTTTTATGATCTCTTCCGTGTCTTTTGTGTCCAGACAGATCGGCACCGCATCTATATTCGCAAACCTTTTGAATAAGGCCGCCTTTCCCTCCATCACCGGCATAGATGCTTGTGGACCTATATCACCTAGCCCAAGTACAGCTGTGCCATCTGTAATGACTGCCACACAGTTTCCTTTTATAGTATAATCATATGCCTTTTCTAGATCTTTCGCTATCTCCTTGCATGGCTCTGCTACTCCCGGAGTATACAACAACGATAAATCCTCTTTTGTTTCTAAAGGAAACTTCAAATTCACTTCAAGTTTACCTTTCCCGTCTTTATGTAATTTTAATGCTCTTGCTCTCATATCAGTCATCTATATTTTCTCCCTTCTGTGATTTCATAAATTTTGCTTAGTTATTTTTTGCTTTTACACATAATCCTTCTGCTTTTGCTATTGCTATCTTTACTTTTTCAAAATCTACTTTATATGGTAAATTCCACATTGTATCTTCCTTATAAAGTGATTTATTGATAACTCTTTCCATCTCTTTTTCTGATATATCTCCAAAACCTAAATCTGATAAACCTATTGGAGCTTTCAGTTCTTTATATAATTTTAAAAGCTCTAATATATCTTCCTCTCTTTCATTATCAAGCACCATTTGCACTATATTACCAAATCCCACAACTTCCCCATGAAGCATCTTTTGGTACCTATCTGGCAAAACTGTAAATCCATTATTAATAGCATGTGCTGCTACTGCTCTACATGCTGCTCCGCCAATTCCTCCTACCAGACCTGCCGTCAATATAATATGATCGATCATCAAATCCACTTCTTTTGTATACTTTTTGTTTTTTATATCGTTAATTACTTTTTTTCCATATTTAAAAATATCTTGGTATGCTTGTTTTGCTAAAAATATCGCTATCTCCAATTGTACAGGCTTCTCTTCTATATCTTTAGTATATGCTCTAGTTTCTATCCATTTTGCAAGTGTATCTAGTATGCCTGATCTAATATAACGAACAGGCGCTTCAAAAATTATCTTCTTATCCACAAACACCATCTCTGCATTTTTCTTTATATCCATATATTCATAACTAATTCCGTCTATTGTATATATTGCAGAATGAGAAGCCCAAGCAGCACATGTAGCTGCTATTGTTGGTACGCAAAGTACAGGTTTATTCATAAAAAACGACACAGCTTTTGCTGTATCCATCACTTTGCCACCTCCAAAACCTCCTATTAGATCTATATTACTCTCAGATGCTATCTTTTTTAATCTATCTATCTCATCATAATTACATTATCCATTAAAAAATTCATACTTTACATTAAATTTGCTCTCTTTATTTATTATTTTCATTTTTTCTTTTAGACATGGCATCATAGTTTCATCGCTTAAAAACAAAACTTTATTTCCAAATTTTTCAATATATTTTCCTAATTCTAAAATATTATCATACCCTGCTACGTATTGACCAGGTGATATATATAATTTCATTCTTTCCACTCCTATTTGTTAAGTCTAAGTTTACTACTCATTATACCACAATTTATTAGTATTTTCAAACTTTTAAGCTAGTCCAAAACATTGCTACAGTCCAAACATTTCGGTGCAGATTTACGGATTGCTATTGCTCCTAATGGCGCTGTAATTACTATACTAATTACGGCTATTGCCAATATCAATTCTCCTGATGACACTCCAAGCGAAAGCGGTATAGCTCCTATTGCTGCTTGTACAGTAGCTTTGGGAGTATATGCCAGCGCACAAAATATCTTTTCATTTTTATTTAGCTTTGACTTGTAAAGCGATATCCACACACCTAAAC
>CAZDNU010000506.1:0-7066 GCA_964506865.1 uncultured Fusobacteriales bacterium
AAATTTGATGCTATTTACTTAGGTGCTGTTGGAGATCCTAGAACTCCTGCTGGACTTTTAGAAAGAGGCATTCTATTAAAATTAAGATTTGATCTTGATTTATACTTAAACGAAAGACCTATTAAATTATATGACGAAAAATATTGTCCTTTAAAAGACAAAAAGCAAGAAGATATTGATTTTATAGTAATTAGAGAAAATACAGAAGATCTTTATTGTGGTGCTGGAGGATTTTTACGAAAAGATACTCCGCAAGAAGTAGCAACTCAAGAAATGATCGCTACTCGATTTGGTGCCGAAAGAGCTATACGATACGCATTTGAAGTAGCAAGAAAAAGAAACAAAGCTAAGACAGTTGCTCTTTGTGATAAATCAAATGTTTTAACTTTTGCTCATAATTTGTGGCTTCGTACTTTCAACGATGTAGCAAAAGAATATCCCGATATAAAAACTCAACATTTCTACGTTGATGCTATTTGCATGAAAATGGTAAGAAATCCAGAGATATTTGATGTTATTGTTACTCCAAATATGTTTGGAGATATCATCACTGACCTTGGTGCTGAAATACAAGGTGGAATGGGAACTGCTGTTTCAGGAAATATAAACCCAACTACAGTTTCTATGTTTGAACCCGTTCACGGTTCTGCTCCGGATATTGCAGGACAAGGTATAGCAAACCCTATAGCTACTGTGCTTGCAGGTGCTCAAATGATGGATACTTTAGGTTTTGGATCAATTGCTAACAAAATGGAAAAAGCTGTTATTAAAGCAATGGAAGACAAAGAAACTACAGGCGATATGGGAGGAAAACTGAGTACTTCTCAAGCTGGGGATATATTGGCAAAATTTGTTAAGGAAATGTAATTAATTCTTAAAAAATAAATTTGAAACAAGGGGCTTTTTAGCCCCTTGTTTCAAATTTTATTAACATAGACTATTTTTTCAAAGGAGGTTCCTATGGCTAAAATTTCAAGATCAGGTATTGGAAACAAAGGATTGCATGGTGATTTGAAGAACAAAACGACAAATAACAATGAAGCTAATGTGAAGAAAAGTCCTAAAAATACTCATATTGATATAAATCACTCTCCTTTTACCGATGCATTAAATGAAGTGGAGATAAGTTTTGAAAAAGAAGAATTGGGGCAAACTTTAGAAGAGTTAAATGACCTTGGCCGACAGTTATGTAGAAACCCCAATATAGAACTATTGGAAAAATATAAAAAACAGGTAAAAGATTTTTTAAACGAAGCATTGAAACGTATCTACAAAGTGGATTCTAAAGAAGGATTAAAAAAGCCAGGCCAAGAACAAAAAGTATATTTGTACATAGAAGAGGTGGATAATACATTGAGTAATTTAACTAACAAGTTTCTTAATGAACAAAATGAGGCGTTAAATATCATAAATACAGTAGAAGGCATCCAGGGTCTTTTATACAATGTTTTGGCGTGACCTACTCCCATCTCTATACTAAAGTTGAGAGGTCGATCAGTAGAATCCCACTAAATTAAGTTAAATTTTATTGATTAAAATAAAGATAAGACTTACCCAAAGGTAAATCTCATCTTTATTTTACATTTTCACTATTTTATATCCTTTATTGTACATTTCATATTGTTACAGGTATATGCAATTTCATTAGTCAATTTTTTGCCTTCTTTCAGTTCATTTATACTTTCTAATGTAGTGTCTGCTATATTTCCCAAAGCTTCTTTTGTCAAGAAAGCTTGATGAGAGGTAATTAGTACATTACTAAATGTAAGTAATCTGGCCAAAACATCATCTGTCAATACCATTGTTGATCTATCCTCAAAAAAATATTCACTTTCCTCTTCATATACATCCAGACCAGCTGCACCATTTTTTTTTGATTTCAATCCTTCTATCAAAGCCTTCGTATCGATAAGTTTACCTCTTCCCGTATTTATAATCATGACATTATCTTTCATGGTTTCTATTGAATCTGCATTTATTATATATTTTGTATCTGGATTCAACGGACAATGCAAAGATATTATATCGGCTTTTCCATGCAGCTCTTCCAGTTCCACATACTGATATCCTAATTGTTTTGCAGCATTATCATCTGGATATATGTCATATGCAAGTACATTCATTCCAAATCCTTTCAAAATCTGGATTAAAATTTTTGCTATTTTTCCAGTCCCTATAATTCCTGCTGTTTTTCCATGCATATCAAAGCCTGTCAAACCACTTAATGAAAAATTTACTTCTCGTGTACGCAGATATGCCTTATGTATTTTTCTGTTTAACGCTAACATCAACGTAACTGCATGCTCAGTTACTGCATAAGGTGAATACGCAGGTACTCTTACAATTTTTATTTTATCTCTCGCTGACTCAAAGTCTACGTTGTTATACCCTGCACATCGCAAAGCTATCATTTGCACTCCATTTTCCACAAGTCCATCTATTATCTCTTCTGTAATTTTATCGTTTACAAATATACATACTACATCATATCCCTGTGTCAACGGCAAACTATCTAACGTTAAACGAGTCTCATAATATTTCATGTCAAAATTATATTTTTTATTTATTTCATTGAAGCTATCTTTATCATATTGTTTTACATCGAAAAAAGCAATTTTCATTTTAACTCCCCCTTTAATTTTACTCATTTGATTATAGCATTTTTTTTAGTCTTTGCAAGATTTCCACTTTTTAGTCTGATTTTTTAAACTAAGAATTTACTTTTATGCTCTCTGGATGTATTCAGATCAATTCAAGTCTTTTCGAACCGATTCACATTCTTTTCAAATCATATTTTTGATAAGTTTTTTCTTTTTTTCCGTGACATATATGCAAAAATATGATAAAATGTATCATTCTTTATTTAGAAAATAAAATAATTATATATAAGGAGGTTCATTATGAATTTTGAACGAAATAGTGGAATATTGCTTCATCCTACATCATTACCAGGATCTTTTGGTATTGGATCACTTGGAAAAGAGGCATATAAGTTTGTTGATTTTTTAATTGAGTCAGGGCAAAAGCTTTGGCAGGTTTACCCTTTGGGCCCTACAGGATTTGGAGATTCTCCTTATCAATGTTTTTCAGCTTTCGCCGGAAACCCTTTACTTATTAGTTTAGAAAAGCTTGTTAGTCATAATTTACTTTCTAGAACTGATCTTGAAACAGAAGACGTATTTGATGACACATCTGTAGATTATGGTAAAGTTATTAATTTTAAAATTCCTATTTTGAAGCTTGCATTTGATAATTTCAAAAGAAAAGGTTCGAAAGTCGAAAAAATAAAATTTACTAACTTTTGTGAAGAAAATGCAATCTGGCTTAAGGATTATGCATTGTTTATGTCTGTAAAAGCTCATTTTGGCGGTAAACCATGGGTAGAGTGGGATTATGATATCAAGATGCGAAATCCAGATGCTATTAGTAGATATGAAGATCTATTATCATATAGTATAGAATTTCAAAAGTTTATTCAATTTTTATTTTTCCGACAATGGGGAGAATTGAAAGCATATGCAAATCAAAATTCAGTAAAAATAGTAGGCGATATACCTATATTTGTTGCATTTGATAGTGCTGATTCATGGGCTAATCCTGAAATATTTTTATTTGACGAAGATAGAAAACCAGTAAAAGTAGCCGGAGTTCCGCCTGATTATTTTAGTGCCACAGGACAGCTATGGGGAAATCCTTTATATAATTGGGAAAAATTGCGTGAAGATGACTTTGCTTGGTGGATAAAACGTATTCAGGCAAATTTAAAAATATCAGATATTATCCGAATAGATCACTTTCGAGGTTTTGCAGCATATTGGGCTGTTCCGTCAGAAGAGACTACCGCTATTAACGGAGAATGGGTTCATGCTCCCGGCAAGGAATTATTTGAGGCCATTGAAAAAGAATTGGGAATATTACCTATTATAGCTGAGGATCTTGGTGATATTACTCCAGATGTATATGAATTAAGAGATTATTTTAATTTTCCTGGTATGAAAATATTACAATTTGCATTTGATTCAGGAGAAGAAAATGACTATTTACCACATACATATCCACAAAATTGTGTAGTATACACAGGTACTCACGATAATGATACTGTACTAGGTTGGTATCAAAATGCAAGCGAAGAAGACAAAAAATGGGTTCGAGAATATCTAAGTGTTACAGGCAACAAAAAAACTATAAACTGGGACTTCATTCGAGCAGCTTGGGCATCAACTGCAAATATAGCTATTACACCTCTTCAAGATATACTTGGTTTAGATAGTAGTGCGAGAATAAATACTCCTGGTAAACCTGATGGAAATTGGCAATGGAGATTTAAATCTAGAGATGTAAATGCGCGTTTAGCAGAAAAATTATATAAATTAACTAAAACTTACTACAGATAAAAAAAGCAAGGAGCTATAAATTAATTTTAGCTCCTTGTTTTTTTATTACAAATCTAGTTTATAGGTGTGCCCCAATTTGCTATATCATTTACCGTAATCAATAACATCAATATCAATAGTATAATCAGGCCTACTCTGTGAATTCGTTCTTCCAATTTTTTATTTACTTTTACTCCACACATCTCAAGTATTATAAATAGTATACGTCCTCCATCAAGTGCAGGAATAGGCAATAAATTAAATATTGCTAAACTTATCGATATTATAGCTGCAAAATAAAATAAATATTCTACTCCGTATACTGCTACTACTTTCACAGCCTTGACTACACCTACTGGACCACTAATCTCTTGTCGCGACACTTGACCTGTAACTAACATTCCTAGACCTTTGAATGTCAAAGTTATAATTTTATTCATCTCTAGTCCCGCTCTTTTTCCACTTTCAAAAAAACCATAACGATTTTTTGAAAATGGTGAAATTCCCAATAAATACCTTTCATCTTCTTCGTCATATGTTAAGTTGCCTTGTATTAACATCTCTTCATTATCTCTTTCTACTTTTAGGTCTATCTCCGATTCCTCTTTTGCTGCTAGCTTTGTATATATATCTTCCCAGCTAGTAGTTGCCTCGCCATCTATCTCTAGTATCGTATCATTTTCCTTTAATATTCTATCCGCTTCCGTTTCTTGCATAATATTTACAACTTTATTACCTTGTTCTATATTTGTCTTTCCTGTAATCCAAAATTGCGAAAAGAATATAATATATGCCAACACTAGATTCATAAATACTCCAGCAAACAAAACTATAAATCGTTGATAAGCTTTTTTGGTGTTAAATCCATTTTCTACTTCTTTATCTAACTCCATTCCATCAATATTTACATATCCTCCAAAAGGTATAGATCGGATACTGTATTTAGTCCCTTTCCTTTTTTTGGTAAATATAGCAGGTCCCATGCCAATTGAAAACTCTAACACAGGCATATTGAAGTATTTAGCTGTTAAAAAATGCCCTAATTCATGCACAAAAATAAGTACACTTAATATTAGTATAGTATATATTATAAACAAATCTTTCTCCTCCTCTTATTTTTATTATTTCTAATTATATCACATAATATTTCTATTTTCAATTTTTATTTCTTCCATAATATTTTATAAAAAAACACCTCCAAATAGAAAATTATAACTATACTTAGTTTTATTCTCGAATTTGAAGGCAGCCTGTCTTTCTTTTTCATTTTATTTTATTTAATTTTAAAAGTTAAGTATCCCCACTACTTATAAATACTGCCACACGTTTTATTTAGTCATGCTTGCTTATGCCTTCCTCAAAAAAAGGCGAATAGGACTTGCCTATCCGCCTTAAATATATATTTTGAAATTTTTAATATCTTTTATGCTTTTCCAGCTGATCCTAGTACATTTTTATTTTTAGCCATGTATAATTCTTTTAAAGCTTCTCTTGCTGGTCCAAGATATTTTCTTGGGTCAAATTCTGCAGGTTTATTTGCAAATACTTCTCTTACTGCAGCTGTCATTGCTAATCTACCATCAGAGTCAATGTTTATTTTACATACTGCTGATTTTGCAGCCTTTCTTAATTGCTCTTCTGGGATACCGATAGTATCTTTCAATTGTCCACCATTTGCATTTATTATAGCTACTTTATCTTGAGGAACAGATGAAGAACCATGTAATACAATTGGGAATCCTGGTATTTGTTTTTCTATCTCTTCTAATATTTCAAATTTTAGTGGTGGCGGAACTAATATTCCATCTTCATTTCTTGTACATTGCTCTGGAGTAAACTTGTTTGCTCCATGAGATGTTCCTATTGATATAGCTAAGCTATCTACACCAGTTTTTTCTACGAATTCAATTACTTCTTCAGGTTTTGTATAAGTAGATTCTTCTGCTACTACATCATCTTCTACTCCTGCTAATACTCCCAATTCTCCTTCTACTGTTACATCATGAGCATGAGCATAATCTACTACTTTTTTAGTCAAAGCTATATTTTCTTCAAATGAATGATGAGATCCATCTATCATTACTGAAGAGAATCCTGCATCTATACAAGATTTAGCTGTTTCAAAAGTATCTCCGTGATCTAAGTGTAGTGCAATTTCAGGTACTTTTTTCCCTGTTTTTGCAGCGTGCTCTTTTGCCATTGCTACTGCACCCATAGCCATATATCTAAGTAATGTTTCATTTGCGTATGCTCTTGCACCTTTTGATACTTGTAGTATTACAGGTGATTCTGATTCTACACTTGCCATTACTATTGCTTGCAATTGCTCCATATTATTAAAGTTGTATGCAGGTATTGCATATTTTCCTTCAAATGCTTTTTTAAACATCTCTTTAGTATTTACTAATCCTAATTCTTTGTAACTTACTGCCATGTTTTTTCCCTCCTAATATTTAAAATATTTTTTATTTCTTGTATTCAGGTAATTTTTTATCAATTAACGGCCAGTTGATTCTAGGTAATGGATATTGCATCCCTTCTTCTCTAAATAATTCTATTCTGTTTGGTCCATTAAGATCCATGAAAGGCCCTATATAATCCATGAACTTTTCTTTATTTATCATCATTCCATCTTCTGATATTATATCATCAGCTAGGCTTGATAAAGATCTTGTCATTCCTCTTGATCCTTT
>CAZDNU010000507.1:0-15209 GCA_964506865.1 uncultured Fusobacteriales bacterium
CCTCTTCAATTATATACTTTCCAGCTTTTCTTATGCTTACAACTTGTTTTTCTTTTATAGAAAAATCTTTTTCTATTATTTCCTCATAGTCCACTAGCACTCTATGCTCATTTATCAAATCATTTGCTTTGTTTCTTGAAATATTACATAATTCTGATACAAGTGCATCTAATCTCATTGATGATATCAAGATTGTCTTTACTTCTAATTTCAATGCTGGTAGTGTATCTTTATCATCCAATAAAATTATTTCACAGCTGTTTTTTGCTATATTTTGCAGTTGTTCTTTTATAATTTTAAATGTAAGTTCTGTAGCTGCTAGATATGCTTCGTTTTTTTCTACCACTATATCACTCACTGCTTCTCGCTTTATTCCAAGACTCATTATACTACCCAGTACATCTTGATGTCGCAGTTCATAAAATTTATTCTTCACTTTCAACTTAAACATCTGAACAGGATATTCTATAGTATAATCATATGATTTTGGTACAAATCCTAGCATCTTTCTTTCGCTATTTTGAAAAAACCCTTCATATAAAGTACTAATTCCTAATTTTTTATCTATATTCATAAGTTTTTTCCAAATATTTGGCGGATAAAATTTATCTGTAAAAGTAGGACAGTCTATTCTGATACATAATTTAATAGTTTCGTATATCTTCGCTGCTTCTATTTTGTCTTCCATAGCAAAATTGTCTATAAATTCTTGTTTTTTCAACATTATCTATTCTCCCTTTGTAAATTTAAACAGTCTAACGACAATATATATTTCATACCAAAGTATAATATCACGTATAATATTATTATGTGAGAAGCTTTTATATTCATATCTAATTTTATACTCATAAAAGGAATATTTGATAGTAACTCTACATATACAACAAATATTTTGTACATGAAAAATGACAATCCTGATAATACAAGGCCCAAACTTTCAGAAATCATACCTATTAAAAAGTTTATAAAAAACACTCCTAACATAATTACAAAATATACTGATAATAGCACATTGCTAAATATCCCCAAAAATGATATTTGCTGAAAATAATATAATGTAAGTGGCGCTAAAAAAAACTGTATACATATTCCAGTACAAAGTAAATTCAAATATTTATTTTTTATTTCTTTTTTTACTAGTCTTGGATATATATCAATTAGTACATATACTGCCACAAAGGATAGTTGAAATGATACATTAAATATTGACATAGGATTTATTAGCGTTTGGGAAATCAATGCAATAAAAAATGCTTTTTTTATATCGTATATCTCATAAAATGTTTTTGATAAGATAAATATTTCAGCCATAAAAAATGCACGCATTACCGGGATCTGAAATCTACACATCATCAAATAAAAAAACATAAATATTCCAATTATACTATAGCGCACAATATACGGCACATACATTTTCTCTAAAAATACTTTCAATATTAGCATTATAATTCCAAAATGCAAGCCAGATACCACTACCAAATGCGAAATACCGCAATATGAATATTTTTTTAGATTTTCTCTTCGTTCAAAGTTTTTATTTCCTGTTACTATAGACAAAAAAAACGAAAAATAATCTTCTGAATATCTAAGAGTATAATTTCTTATCCTATTTTCAAGCTTTTTTATGTATTTTTCATATGAAATTGTATCATATTTTATGATTTTTGCCAAATGTGATTTATATTTTTTTTCTATATACATCTCAAATATATAATTTCCATTCTCGATATTTTTCTTGTCTGCCTCTACAAAAAGATTCCCCTTATAAAATTTGCCATCTATTTTATCTACTAATATATTCCCATTTTTATATTTTCCTTTTACTTTATATTTTTTATCCACATCTATTGTATCCGAAAATACAAAAAATTTATAAAACATCATATTAAACATTATACTAAAAATAAATATATAAGATAGGTGTTTTGAATTTGTTTTCAACGAATAGATGTTTATAACAACAAAAGAAATTATGAATATAAATTTTATGATAGGATTTGAATCATAATAATAGAAAAAAATAGAGGCAAAAACAAGGAAAAAACTTGTAAAATATATACTCCTCATTTTTGCCATAACTCTACTCTACCGTTACACTTTTTGCAAGATTTCTTGGTTTATCTACATCTAGCCCACGTCTATCGGCTATATGGTATGATAACAATTGCAAAGGCAATACACTCAATATAGGAGAAAACATCTCGTCTATATCATGTATTCTTAGTATTATGTCTGCATAATGTTTTATTTTCTCATCTTCATCTGAAGCCACTGCAATTATTTTACCACTTCTTGCTTTTATTTCCTGTATATTACTTATCATTTTTTCATATGTTTTACTTCCTTTTATAGCTATAGCAACTGTTGGTACATCTTCTTCTATCAATGCTATCGGTCCGTGTTTCAGTTCTCCAGCAGGATATCCTTCAGCATGTATGTATGATATTTCCTTTAATTTCAAAGCTCCTTCTAACGCTACTGGATAGTTTATATTTCTACCTATATACATTATACTTTTTATCTCTTTAAATTGTTCTGATGCTTTTACTATTTCTGCATCTCTTTGAAGTATTTCAGCTGATTTTTCGGGTAATTCTTGTAAACTTTTGATTATATACTCTCGTCTTGCCTCAGATATAGTCCCTAATTTTTCTCCCATATATACCATCAACAGATACAAAGATAACAGTTGTGATACAAATGCTTTGGTGGATGCTACACCTATTTCAGGCCCGGCATTTGTATATATTACACCATCAGATTCTCGAGTAATAGTACTTCCTACTACATTTATTATGCCTATTACTTTCGACCCTTTGGATTTTGATTCTCGTAAGGCCGCTAAGGTATCTGCCGTTTCTCCTGATTGACTTATTAATACAGTAAGGTTTTTTTCAGATATTATAGGATTTTTGTATCTAAACTCCGATGCTATATCTACCTCTACTGGTATTCTCAAATTTTCTTCTATTATATATTTTGCTATTAGTCCTGCATGATACGATGTCCCACACGCTACAATATTTATTTTTTCTATAGTTTTTATATCTTCAGTTGTTAAGTTTAGTGTTTCAAATTTGACGCTTTTATTTTGTATTTTTCCTCGTAATGCATCTTCTATTACTCTAGGCTGTTCATACATCTCCTTTAGCATGAAATGTTTAAACCCGCCTTTTTCTGCCATTTCTATATCCCATTCTATCTTGTTGACAGTTTTGACTATAGCATTTCCCATTTCATCCATTACACTGACTTTATCTTTTTCGACTATAGCTACTTCTCCGTCATCTAAGTATATAACGTTTTTTGTATATTCTAAGACAGGCGGTATATCAGATGCTATTATATTTTCACCATCACCTATACCGATCACAAGTGGCGAACCCTTTCTAGCTACAATTACTTTGTCTGGTTCATTTGATGAGATCACAGCTATAGCATATGTTCCTTCCAAATACTGTAATATTTTACGTACCGCTCCACATAAATTGCCTGTATAATACTCGCTTATTAGATGCGCTATAACTTCCGAATCAGTTTCAGATATAAATTTATGATCTTTTTTGATCAACTCTTCTTTTAATTCTTGAAAATTTTCTATTATACCATTGTGCACAAGTGCAATTGACTTTCTACAATTTTGGTGAGGATGTGCATTTACAGCTGTAGGCTTTCCGTGAGTTGCCCATCTGGTGTGACCTATACCGATATTCCCTTCCATTACCTCGTTTCGTATATCTTCTTCCAAGCAAGCAAGTTTCCCCACCTGTTTTTTTAGTTTTATGCCTTTTGGTCCCATTACTGCTATTCCTGCTGAATCATACCCTCTATATTCCAATTTCGCAAGACCTCTATATAAAACCTCTTTAGTTTCTCTATCTCCTATATATCCTACTATTCCACACATATTTTTTCACCGATTTTATCGGTTTTCACCTCCATATTTTCTATATAATAATTTCATTTAATAAACTTAGTTCAGTGAGAGTTTTACAGAGCAGCTTATACTAAAGCAATGCTTCAGGCTATATATTAACTACGTCAAGCCAAGTCTTTGTTTTCTCATCACTGAATTTTAGTAACAAGATAATTTTTGCGAATTTAAACTTATACTGCCACAATACAATTTCATTTCGCCACTTATATAAATAAAGCTTGATTTTGGTATTTTCAGAATCACTAATTGAATTTACTACTTACATTATAAGTGGCCGTATTAGTTGAGTCCTAAGATGAAAAATTCTGCCAAATATAAAGCTACATTATTATAGCATTAAAATATATCTTTTTCAATATAATATCATTGCTTGTTTTTTTTTATTTTTCCCATAATAAAAAAAAACTCACTTATAAACAATAAAAGTACCCTATACAACAGACTTTTTCTTGTCTATTCTATAGGGTACAGTTTGCTTTATAAATTAAGCTATTTTGTATTAATTTATAATATTATTATTCAAGTCTTTACTTCCTGTACTGTAGTTTTTACCTCCGTATACTCCATTATCTCCTCTTTCTGCATCTACCACTTTCAAGTATACTTCATCTGTTTCAGTTCCTTCAATGAATAAACGATATTTTGTACCTTGTTCAAACATTGGCTCACTTCCATAGACTTTTGTATCTACTCCTCTGTACGCTACTACAGTTATATTATCTTCACCTGTATAGCTTACCACTACTTCTATACCTCCTTCAAAACTATTTATCGAGCTTATATCCACTTGAAGTCCTGATATGGAAGGTGCTTCATCATCATAAGACATAATAGTTTCTGGAGAGTCAGATGTATTGCCTGCTCCATCAATAAGAGTTATATTAAATGTATCCTCATTTGTTATATCAACTGGAAGGTTTACTACTGTATTTTCTATATTTGTACTTGGATCTGTTATCGTATCATCCTTGTAACGTACATATTGCTCTATTCCGCTTCCATAAATTTTTATATCTAAATAGTCTTCCGTATTCAAAGTATTATTTATTACGCCTGATTCAAATGTTATTTGATTGTTTGATACACTTATTTTGATTTTACTTACATCTATCATATCTATATCCGGATCTTTGGTATCCACAAATATATTTTTAATATCATTATTTAATATACTTCCTTCAAATCCAAGATCTGATATAGGTATTACTCTTACTGTTATCTCTTTTTTATCTACAATACCTAGAAGATCATTTGCATTTGCTATTGTATAAGTTTTCTCTGAAGTTACAGCTTGATGCAAGACCTCTCCTGTATCCGCTCGCTCAAAAGTAATCCTATACTCTTTTACTTTGTTTTCATATTCTCCATCATCATCTGTGTCCGCTCTAGCATCATCAGATATATCCCAAGTAATTGTTATAGCCTCTCCTTCTGCATAAAGACTGCCTGTTCCATCTTTTGAGCTTGCTATATCTTTTACTTTTCCATTATAGTCAAATACAAATTTATCTGTAATGTTTAGATATCTTCTTTCAGCAAATCTTGAGTCCTCTGTTTTATTCCCATTTGTATCTTCCATAGCCAATAGTATTTGTTTATCTGATTCTTTTATACTTGTATCACAGTCAATAGAAAATTCTCCATTTTCGTTTACTATACCACGCGCTTTTTCCACGTCATTTATTATTACTTTTACTGTTGCTCCTCTTTCATATGTGGCTACCGTACCACTTATCACATCTTGCATGCCTATTGGTTTGTCTACAATGGTTAACGCAGCTGGTGTTGGTAATCTCGGTGCTAGTTTATCTTCGATTTTCACCAATGTATTAGTTTTTCCTGATTTTCTAAATACATCATTACTGTACTTATCTATTGCCTCTAAATATACCTCATCTCCTGTGCCTATATCTCCTGACAAATAGAAAGTTTTCGAGTTAATATTAAGATCACTTACCTCTTCTTCTTTTATAACTTCTCCATCTTTTGTGATTTTTAATATAAGACTAGTTGTTTTTAAGTCTGGCATAGAATCTACATACAATTTTGTCAAAGGAAATTCTTCTTGCTCTGCCTCTACTATTTCTGCACTTACTTTATTTTCATCAAAATCTACATATTTATTATTATACAATACTTCACCTGAATTTATAGTTTTTATTTTGTGCCTATCCTCAAAGTGTACTGTTAGTTTTTCGTATAAATTATCTCCCAAAGATTCAAATAATTTTTTACCTGTGTTTTTTGTTACAAATATTCCTCTTATATTCTCACCATCTTTTTCAGTTAATTCTATTGTTATGTGCTCATCTACCGGTGCTTTTACATATCCTACCAAATAATCATTATATCCTTTTTGATTTTTAATAAGTATTACTGATTCAGGTTTAGTTTCATCAATATCAAATCGGATTTCACTATCATTTACTGTTGTAATAGAATATTCACCGCTAGAATCATTTTTGACAAGCGATCCTACTATTCCGGCATTTGGTATTTCGTCATTAGTAGTATCATCTTGTCGTAGTTTTCCTTTAGAATCAATATATAACACTTCCCAATTCCCTGCAGCATTTACTAGTGGCGGACTTTGATCATAGTAACATGTATATGTTTTTCTTGAAGATATACCTTTACTGCTATTTTCAGCTATTAGTACTACTTCATAATCCAAACCATCTTCTATCATCGCTATTGGAGCCCCTGTTGTAGTTCGTAAATACACGGCTTCTGTTAGATCAGGGGATACAAAATCTCCTGTATCCTCATCTAAGAAAATATCTATATAAAATCCATCTGTAGTTCTTTGAGGTACATTTGCCTCCCAAATTTGATCTTCATATTTATTTATTTCACTATTCAAAATTCTTAATCCAAGTTTTACTTCATCTGCATTCTGCACTCTACCACTTACTACAAAAGCTCCGCCTCCATTTTCTTCTGCAGCAGTATAACCCTTATTATTTTGGGGTACCACTAACCATGCTGGAATATCTGTATCACTCGGCTCTATAACAAATAAATTTCTTTCTATATAAGTGTTTGGATCATCTACAGTGTCATCAGGTGTGTCATCTCTATTTAATACAATCTGCACTTCAGATATACCCTCTAGATTTATTGTATCTCCATTTTCAAAGTCATAGTTTACCTGTTTTCCATCCAAGTACATATAAACAGCCGAACTAGAACTATTATTAAAGTCTGTCATATTTTCTATCTTAATAAACTGCTCATTATCTACCACCATCAAGCTTTCACTTGTATCTTCTATCCCCATAATTTTAATTCGTCTGTTATGTAATTTTCTAGCTGAAGTTGTTATAGGTTTATATTTATTTTCAAGTACTATTTTTACTTCCATTTCCCCATTATATGTGAAGTTACTTTCAAATTCTACTGTAGAGCTATTTGGAAATCTTATATCATTATCACTTACTAGATACCTTACAGAGTCTAACTGTACTTTTAGGTCATACTCTTCTAAAATTGATATAGGCATGTTAAGTTTTCCTTTTACTTTGACTTCTGATTCTACAGGTTTCAAGGTTAATTTGTCAAATTCCAAATCAATATCTTCCGGTACCAAATATATCAACTCATAAGTTTTTATTTTTTCATCTCCTAAGTATAAACTCACTTCTTTTTTAGGAGCATCTCCTGTTAACTCTATCGGAGTTCCAGATGTATCTTCTGTAGTATTTTCTGTAAAGTCAAAAGTTCCTAATGCTCCTCCTGTTACATGATAAAAATATGAATCCACTTTTAATAAATAATTTAGCTGTGATGGATTTTCTATTGTCATAGTCTCTATTATAGGAGCTCCAAAGCTCGTTTTATCAAAATATATCTTATCATCTATTACTCCAAGTCTAGTACCCTTATCCGAATCAAAAGAAAATTCTATCTTATCTGTTTCCAAGTCAATAGATTGTCCCTTATCGATATATTGCAATCTTATTACTTGATTTTCTTCCAAACCAAGCTCATCTATTTTTATTCTTAGAATCATAGAAAATGTGTCTAAATGACTAAGAGATGTTAACCCTAGTTTATTTCTCACATTTATACTCTTTTCTTCAAATCCTCCAATTGTAGGAGCTACTGACATTTGACTCAACAATGCTCCGTCAGGCAATCTAGTTTCTAGAGTAGCTGCCGCGCCTTCATCATTATTTGCTACAAAGATATCAAATTCTCCTGATGTTATTTCTAAAATATTTCCTTCCTTATACTCTTTTCCATCTATTCTTATAATTCCAATTTCTACTGATTCAGTTCTTTTAAATTTCAATCTTTTTAGATTTATATGTCCTGTAGCGTCAGTATAATCTGTATTGTCATCAGAATTATCTACTGCTGCTATATATAAATACCCTATTTCACCTACTGCCGGCATCTTTGTACTGTCGTATTTTACTTTTACCCTAGTACTAGTATCTATCGATACAGCTGTACCTGATACATTTTGATCATCTGCATATAGCAACTCATTTCCAAGAGAATTTATATTTGTAATACTACTATCCGTTGTGACCAATGCAAATAATTTGGTATTTGTTACATCACTCATCTGTAGATTTAATCTAGTATAAAAATAATCCCCTACGATCTCGTCCCCTTCAGGTATTATCCAGTTACCATTTGATTTCGGATAATCTAATTCCAAATAAGGACTATAGGTATCAATTGTAATAGTTGAAACAACTTGGTATGTTGTTAGCCCATTTTTTTGCTTAGCAATTATTTTTAATTCATTTAGACCTTGTTCTAATACATATTTTACATTGGAAATTGTTATTTCACCATCATTATCTGTACCTACCGACTTATACTGTATACGTCTTATACCTGCTTCCGTTACTACACTTACTCCATTATTTATATAGTCTACTACTTTATTGTTTGCGAAAATATATAGCTCTACTTCATCTCCTACATTCATAGCACTTGCTGTTATTATTGCATGTAAATTATCTAGATACATACCTTTTTGTATGACTCCAGGAGTAGGAACATCAATATTTCTTGATATTTCCAGTTCATCCATCAATTCTACTTCTCCAGCAAGAAATGTTTCATTCAATATAGCTCCATCTTCTGGAAATATAAACTTACCACTATTTTCAATGTCAACACCTTCAAACAAATCATTATAATTCAATCCGTCTTTTAAGTATAATATTGACAATAATTCTTCTGTTTTATTTATAGTACCGTTTACCTCTTTTTCTACAATTACTATTATCTCATTTTCTCCTTCTTGCAAGTCCAAATTGTATACATTCCCATCTGGTACAACTTCTACCTCTTTACCGTTAAGCTTTATGCTTACTTTCTCACCATTTGTATTAAGCACTATGCCTGTATTTGCTTTGTCTATTATATTATCATACTCTACTTTTACATACAGTTCTTCTCCAGTCACTACATTGCTTTTTTCTCCACCACTAATACAAGCATTTAATCCCACTAGTATCAGTAACATTATCAAAATAGCTAATATGCGGATTCCTTTCCCATATTTTTTCAATTCTCTCACTCCTTTCTAAATTATACTTATTTTTATACTATAAGTATACTATACTAATCAATTTATTACAATACTTCCGTGTATGTTTTTTGACATCTTTCTGAATATGAAACACCGTTTTATTGTATTTCAAAGTCATCTGTTTCATATTTGGATAAGTTGTTGGTATCATCAGAACTATTTTCATTTATATCCCAGTCCTTATCTTTCACTTCTATTCTATAGCTATATATTTTACTGTTTTCTAAGCCCCTATCCACAAATTCTACTTTATTATTATTCAACATCTCACTCACTTCTATTTCATCTCGTTTCCAGCTCAAAACAATTTTCCCTATATCATCTACACTTCCAGAAAATATCAATTTATTTTCATTTGTCACCTTATCTATCCGGTAAATAGCATATTCCGTCATATCTATCTCTTTAGATATATCTTCAAAGCTTCCATTTACTATATAACTTTGATTTTCCAATTCTTTGTTTATGGTGAAATCCAACATAGATAGGTCTGGTGGTGTATTGTACGAGAACTCACTGATAGTAGCTGCATCTGATATTGCCCCGTCATCATCCTCTATTCTTATCCTAAAATGATAAAGTTTATTATCATTTTTATAGTATGAATACAACGCATCCACTTCATTGTTTTTTTCTCTTGGTAACTTATAATCAAATTCTGTTACCTCTTTGTTACTTATTTTAGATATAGTTTTATATATTTTCTTATCTCTGCTTACAGATATCTCATATGCATAAAAATCATGTTCATCCAACTTGTCTACTTTTTTCCAGTCTAGTTTAAAATAAATATCATCATCTCTTGCATAAGTCTTTATCATATTAAATTTTGATTTTATCGGCACTGCATTTATCGTTGTTACATTGACTACATTGGAATAACTACTGCCAATAAACTCTTCCCCTTCTATTTTTATCTGAAAACTATATGACTTACTATCATCTAAATCCCAAACAATATAGTCACTTTTATATAGCTCTCTTTGGATATTTACTCCACCTTCTCCTAATTCCTTTATGTATAATCGATAGTTGAAGTCAAACGGGATATCTGGAACCGACCAATTCAACCTTACATAACGTTCTGATATTTCCATTACAGTTATTAGGAGTGGGTTTATCTTATAGACATCTATACGTAGTACTTCTCGTGTTTGATTCCCAAGCTTGTCTTTTATTATTATCTCTATTATATTTATTCCGTCATTTAAAAATCCCTTATCTATTGTGTAATAATAAGTATCTTCTGTTTTACCTTTGAATACACCATTATTTACTAATATCTCATCTAGACCTGAAGCGTCATCTGTTTGGAACCCTATCTCTACTTCATGAGATACTACAACTTTTATGTTCTCTCGATATTTCACCTTATCTATGGTTACTTCAGACGTATTTATATATGGCTCCTCTTTATCCAAATATATATTTAGATAATACGCTGATCTATTCCCCACTTGGTCTTCAATGTATATTTTTTTCTCATTTACTCCTTCATTTAGATATTTTACTTCTATATCTCCTGTAAATGAATAGGTATCCGGTATAGCAAAGCTATCATTCCAAATTTTTATTTTTGTATCAGATTCATGCATTAGTATAGTATTTTCATCTCCTACATAGTATTCATTTATATTTGGATTAAATATACTTACATCATTATCTTCTCCGTATACAAATTCTAGCTTATCAAAAGTTACCACTTTTATTATTTTTTCAGTTATATTTCCTGCATAGTCTTCTATTTCTATCATCCCAGGATTATCTAGATCAGCTACAACTTTTCCATTTGATATTTTTTCCCCTGCATATCTTATCTCTTTTATTCCTGTTTCTTGGTCATATGTTTCTATATTTAAAATTATATTCGTTTCATCTGAATCTTTGTAAGGTATCAATATAGCATTCGAAAAGTTAATCAAATCAATCTTTTGAAAATCATTTTCTATTTCTGCACTATGTAATTTTGGAAAGCCTGTATCCTTTTCTATATTTAGATCTGTTGAAACTGCATTCCCTGCATAGTCTGCTGTAGATATTCTGATTATCGTACTTTCGTCTATTTCAACTTCTTCGTCAGCAGATACTTCTTCTCCATTTACATAATATTTTATATATTTCAATTTTTCGTAATTATCCGTTACTTCTACATCAATATAGTCTTTTATCTTTATGTTGTCTTTATTTACATATATTATATTTCCTGTGGGTTGTATATTTATCTTTGGATTGACTGTATCATATATCAACTTTAATTCGTGCTCATAATTCAAGTATGATTCATTTTCGACTCTCAATGTATATATATTCTCACCATTCAATTCTAAAAATAAATCTCCATTATACGTACTGCTTGGTGAATCAGGCAAATCTGCTACATCCGAATTAATATAAAAATTACTTAAGTTTATTCCATCATTTCCAGAATACATATCTAACTGTACTTCTACATTGCTCTGATTGCTATAATATAAACCTGCTTCATATTTCAATATTCCATTACTGTTACTAATTACTATATTATTGATACTTGGCAAGCCTCTTATATAATCAATTTCTAATATTTTTGAGCTTTTATTTCGATATTCGTCTTCTGCTTCTAAAGTAATTTGGTTTAATCCCTCTGTGAGACTATGATAAAAATACTCTTTGCTCTCAATCAACATACCATTTACATATACTCCATATATACTGTTGTCATCTACCAAGTCAAATGAAACTTTTACTATTTTTTCTCCATATTTCATATTTGCTTTATATGGTACATCATTTATCATTATATTTTGAAATTCTGGTCCCAATTTATCAGAATTTAAATATAATAGTTTTTCCGATTTATTTCCTGCATAATCTTCACAAATTATACGTATTTGATTTTCTTCTTCCACATCAAAATCTTTATTTATTTCCCATTCTGATCCATTTAGATAGTATTTGGTATCTTTTACAAAATAGTTGTCACTTACCTCTACTTGAAATAAATCCTCCATACTTATTGTGGCTTGATCTGTGTAAAACAACTCTTCATCTGGACTTATTGCTATATTTGGAGCTACATCATCATATACCAAGTTTATCATCTCGCTTGTAGCCACATAAGCTTCATTACGAACTTCCAGCTTCGCAGTTTGATTCTTTGCGTCTTCAATCCCAGCTACTGCTTCAAAGCTTTGACTTACTTGATTTAATTCAGCTATTACTCTCTCTTCAAACTTAACATCTTTTAAGATAAGACTTGAATCTCCCGAATACAATTGCCCCCCTACATAGAAATTCAAGCTATTAATGTAATAATTTTCATCATAAGCTTTCAGTATTTTACCATTATTCTTTAAATAATAACTTTGTATCTCCGGCATACCATATATATTATATATTTTCAACTGTTTCTCACTAAGATTCCCGTAAAAATCTTCAGCTTTTAAGTTTATTGTATTCAATCCTTCACTAAGTTTATACTGAAACGAACTGACAACTCCTATATCTTCATCATTTACATAGAAATTTTTTATCACACTTTCGTCTACCAAATTATATGATATTGTGACATCTTCATAGCCATATTTCATATTTTCAACATAAGTTTCGCCATTTATTTTTATGTTTTTTATCTCTGGTCCATTCAAATCATATATAAATTCAAGATATCTATACTCCTTGTTGCCTGCGCCATCAACTGCTTCTATTACAACATAATTAGACCCTGCTTCAAAATCACTAAATACATATCGATATATACCTTTATTTTGGTCGTACACAAAAAACTCATTATTAAATCGAACTGCTTCTATATAGTTATCTTCACTTATTTCTACTTCAAATATAATATTTTCTTCATTTCCAAATACCATTCCGTCCGTATATATTTTATTATTTGCCCATATTTTCTCTATTTTTGGAAAATTTATATCTTTTTTTAATTTTACCATTACATTTTGTATATTCCCAAAGTTATCTCTTGCAGAAAAACTAGTTGTAGTTTCTCCACCAGGTATTATTACTGCAAATCTTCCTTTATCATTTGTTTCTAGTAATTCGCCATTATTTTTTAAGTATTCTATATTTGATTTGTCTTTTACAGTTCCTATTATTTCAATGATTTCTCCTGTATAATATTTATAATAATCACCATCTACTTTATATACATTTTCAAACTCAATAATTGGATCTTCATCCTCTCCAAAACACCCAATTATTCCTAAAAACACAATAAATAAGATTCCAATAAAAATATATTTCGCATAATTATATAATCCTCCATTTTTATATAAATGCATTTTTCCCCCTCCTCAAATAAAAAGTCCCGAAAATAATCCTCCATTTCTAATTATCGGCACTAATCTAGCTATTCTAAAGAAAAAAACAAGCTATTTTTTTACTAATAACTTGTTTCATATGTCTTCTTTCATTATTTAATTGATTGTTTGTAATTTAGAATGAAAGTGTGCTACGCAACTCCTCGATTCAGACTCTGAAAGCCTGCGCGCTATCATTACAATATATCCACTTAGGTCATTTTGACTCAATAAGTCAAGACACATTGTTTTCGTATTGGATCTTTATATTGATTTTTTTTTCAGTATACCTGCAATAGCTTCTTCCACACTACTATAGTCACTTAAATTTTCTGCCCCAATAATCTTATCTACCTCTTTGTCACTATACCCCAGTGATGCAAAGGCCATACGCACGTCATCTTCTATAACACTTATTTTTCTCGTTTCCACAGGTATATCATCAGAATATTTTAGACTAGCTTTTATCTTATCTTTTACTTCCAGTACTATTTTTTGGCCTTTTTTCGCTCCTATACCTGGTACCTTCGATAATCTCTTTATATCTTCCATAGATATGATATCCTTTAGTTCGCTTACTCCATAAGTCGATAATATTGCTACTGCTAATTTGGGTCCCACCCCTGCTGCACTCAAAAATATCGAAAAAAGTTCTCTTTCGTTTTCATCTAAAAATCCATATAATCTAAATGCATCTTCTTTTACATACGTATATATATATAACTTTTCTTCCTCTTCTTTGATATTTTCATAAGTTTTTAGTGATATATATATTTTATATGCTACTCCATTTACTTCCAAAGCTACATATTCTATTTTTTTTACTGTGAGTTTTCCCTTTATGTACTCGTACATCATTAGCTCCTTTCAATTATGGCCATTCTATTTTTTAGTTTCCCGCTTTATTGCTACAGCTTTTTTATCTGTAACAAATTCTTCGGTATACTCTTGTATTGTTTCCACTCCTTCTATTATTCTTTCAAAGCCTGCATCCATCTCTATACTTGCAGTCAATATATATTTAGAATCTTCTATCAATCCAAATATCTCATCATTTGTTTCCTGAGACTGACTTGCTATCTCTACCATATTATTTTTTATTTCAGTGGAATTTGCTGCCTGTTCTTGTGATAATGCTGTTATATTTGATAATTCATTTGATATATTTTCTACTGACATTATTATTTTATTTAGTGATTTCCCTGCATTATTTCCAAGAACTACTCCTTGTTTTGTTCTTGCAAGTCCACTTTCTACACTTCTTTTTACTTTGTTGGATTCATTTTGTACTATCCCTACTATTTTTTCTATATCATTTGCAGCTTCCGATGATTGTTTTGCCAGCTTTTTCACTTCTTTTGCTACCACCGCAAATCCCTTCCCAGCTTCCCCAGCTCTTGCTGCTTCTATTGAAGCATTTAAT
>CAZDNU010000508.1:0-1648 GCA_964506865.1 uncultured Fusobacteriales bacterium
ACTGAATTATTAGTTACTAATTTAGGAAAAGACTACAGTGAATTTGTATTAGGAATTGATTTGGGTACAAGTACAATAGAGATTGTAGTATATGATTTAAATACCTTACAAAGCTTAAAATCTATAAAGATACTAAATCCACAAGTCAAATATGGAGCTGATATTTTAGCAAGGTTAAAATACTATAGTGAATCAATAGAAAATGCTAAGCGGATCAGTTCGAAAATCATAAATGTTATAAATGAATTGGATATAATAGATCAATGCGAACAAATATATATTGCAGGAAACACTGCTATGCAACTCATTTTCTTAAGTGAAGATATAAATGATTTGCTTACTCCACCTTTTCTTTTAAAACATAAAAAGTATTTGAAAAGAAGGGGGCGGGATATTGGAATCAATATGAAGGAGAATGGGACAGTTTTAGTTTTTCCAGCTTTGGAAAGCTATATTGGAGGTGATATATATTCTGGATTAGCTTATTATTTAATGAAAAATCCTGCTACAGATAATCAACTTTTGATAGATATAGGTACAAATGCTGAAATTGTGTATATTACAAAAGATAAATATTACACCGTATCTACTCCGGCAGGTCCTGCATTTGAGGGTGGGAATATTTCATGTGGTATGCGTGCTGAAAGTGGTGCACTAAAAAGTATTACTATAGATAATAAATTATCATATGAAGTAATAGGAGCTACTGAATTGTCTGGTATATGTGGGTCAGCATTAGTACAGAGCATATCAGAGCTTTATTATAACGAATTTATTGATAATACCGGGAGGTTGCGAGAGATAAACATGCTATATCCTGATTTAAATAAACTCATCAAGGATAATAAATTTTATATAAGTGACAAGGTGTATCTGACTCAAAGTGATATACGAGAATTTCAACTGGCCAAAGCTGCAATAAGAGCTGCTCTAGAAACGTTATTAGAAATACTTAAAATAAATATAATGGATATAAAAAAAATAATTATAAGTGGTAATTTTGGAAAAAATTTATCAAAAGAAAGCTTAATTAATTTGGGCGTTTTGCCGAGAATAGAAACAGAGAAAATAATTTTTGAAGAAAATCTAGTAATCAAAGGGCTTGATGAAGAAATAAAGAGAAAAAATATTATCAAAAATGTAGAAAAAATACTATCAAAAATTGAATATATCAACTTGGCAGAGAATGAAAAGTTTAAAAAAAATTACATAAAATCAATAAATTTTTAAAAAAATACTGGACAAATAGCAAAAAATCTGTATAATACCAATAGAGTAAGGGCTTGTCACAGTAAACTATAGAACAAAGATAATAAAAGGAGGAAAAAGAATGACAAAAAAAGATTTCGTTGAAAAGTATGCAGAAAAAACAGGTGAAAGCAAAAAAAGAGCTGGTGAATTAGTTGAAGCATTCTTAGGGACTGTAGAAGATGCGCTAGTAAGTGGAGACAATGTTCAATTTGTCGGATGGGGAACTTTTGAAGTAAAGCAAAGTGCTGAAAGAATGGGAAGAAATCCTAAAACTGGAGAAGCTATTAAAATACCTGCAAGAAAGTCAGCTAAATTTAAAGCTGGTAAAAAACTTGCTGATAAAGTAAACGGATAATTCTAACAGTAAAAACTCGCTTTACGGCGGGTTTTTTATTTT
>CAZDNU010000509.1:0-2658 GCA_964506865.1 uncultured Fusobacteriales bacterium
AATCCGTTTCTTGAAAGAATAGAGTATAAAATCTGCCGCTTACTGTCTTCTTTATCGCCTTTGTGGGCTTCATCCAAAAGAATGTACCACCTACCACCATTATCGTAGTTTTGGAAATTAACGATTTTTTCTTTATGTTCATCGGAAATCAAATCCGAGCGATAATAAAAAACGGTAATTTCGTTTTTGGAAAAAGGCAAGGCATTTTCGCGTTTAACTCTTTCGTATTCTCTCAAGTTTTTGAGATTGATCTTTGTTTCAAAATTAAAGCTGTTAAACTCTTCTACATGATTTTTGAATTGGTCTAAAAGATCGTCACGGTGTGCTAAAAAAAGAATATCCCGCGCTGGCAATTCTTTTTCGGCGATCAGTTTGCCCAATAGTTCAATTAATTTCACTATAATCAGCGTCTTGCCCGAACCAGTTGCCATCCAAAAACTCATCCGATTAATAAAATACGCGAAAGGAATCTTTGAATCTACAGCGGGATAATCTTTGTCGTATTCTAAAAGATATTTGGCCGTCTTTTTGCCTTCTCTTTTTTTCAAATCGTAATCAAAATCTTCCGTAAAATCGTTGGCTTTATAGTGATTATAAAAACTTTGTTTATTGGCCTTTTTATCTTTAAAGTAAAGACATAATCCCTTTAGCGCGTTTTGGATTCCCTGTTTTTGAAAATCAAAAAGCGTCTTATCCTTTGAAAACAATGTAAAATCAAACCCCTGCCATTTTGCTGGCAAGTTTTCAAAAAAAATATCATCTAAAATTTTTTGGAGGTATAGTTTGGACATAGCACATCACTTTTCAGGAAGTTTTAATTGAATTTTATCAAACATTTCTCTTTGGGCTTCTCTCCAAGAAAACCAAGTATCCTTTAATGCCATCATTTCTTCATCTGACAATTTCTTAATCTCAATTTTATTTTCTACCTTTGTTATAAACCAGATATAAATTGGCTCTCCTAAACCATAAGCCCCAACTTCAATTCCTAATTTAATTGCGTTGTATGCTAGTAACTTCCCTCTTTCTACATCTACATTTTTAATTTCGTAGCCTTTCAAAAGGGTATGGGCAAATATATCCCCATTTCCAGTGCAAGCATAACCCAAGTCTTGAAGCAATTCATCGCTACAATCTGGAGCTATATGCCATACAATCTTCTCTCCGCTCTCTTGTAATTTAGCGAGTATTATATCGGCTATTGGCGGCGGCGGTATTTGATTCGGGTTTATGGTTCTATAGAAAGTTACATGTCGTTGTAAATCTGCATGATAAATTGAGAAAAGCTGCTGTTTAATATTATGCATCACTACCGAATTACAATCTCCCTCTAAATCTTTTATTGTTCTAATAATTTCTAGACTTCTTTGAATGTTACCAACGCTTCCAGAAGCTCCAAATAAAGTAGTATTGTTAACTTTAAAAATTTTTTCTGCTTCAACCCTAACTGGGCCTCCTGAAGAACCTACTGTAGCTTGACCATCAGAAGCCATTATTATTCCATCTTTACAGTTTAAAGCTATAACTAATGTCATAGTTTCTTTAAAACCTCACTATTAAATATCGAATTTTGGGTAAATTCAGGATATTTAGAATAAACATATTTAAGTAATTCAATAAAAGATTTGGACAGAATCATTTTCTTTATTTCATTTAATTTTTGAATGATTTTCGTATCACTCAATAAATATTTTTCTCCTTCGGAAGTTATACCAAAAAAGCTCCACCCTCTATACGTTGGATAAGATGCAATAAACCCACTACTCTCTAACAATTTCAAATCAGTGTACACATCGAAACTACAAGGACCATATAAATATGGGATAAATTCGTAAAAATCTTTTGGCTTTTCCTCTTGAGTATATAGAAAAATACCTTTCATAAGTTGAAGCGGAGACATTGGCTTTTTGTCGCCGGAAATTAAAAAATTTAATATAATCTTTTGTTTATAATTCAATTCTTCCATAATAATCACCACCAAATCAATGGTTTAATAAGTTTGTAATTCAAATCTTTAGTATTGATTTTCGTTTCGTCCTCAAATTCCACTTCAATCTCATTTATTCTCTTAATCCATTTGCCGGTAAGGTTAGATAGAGTTTCGGCAATGTCTATATTCGGATAGAGTTTTGTTAAATCAACTTTGACTTTTTCTTTTTCGTAATCAATCTCTAATGCTTTGAGCATTTTTTCGTCTTTCATAAAAACATATTCCTGATATGGAGTTTTTGATGGCGAATTAAATAAATCGCTTTCTTCATATTTACAATTCGCCAGCGTTCCCTCGTATTGCTCAAGCTCGTAATATTTGAAAAACCCACCACCCTCATAATCTGTGATTGTATCGAGAATTTCATTTTTAACATTTGCTAAAACTCTTTTCATACGAGGTAAAACCTTTGTATAAAAATGTGCTCCCATCTCTACGCCTAACCATTTGCGACTTAGAGCATGAGCAAGAGCCGTCGATGTCCCAGAACCAAGAAAGAAATCAAATACAAAATCACCCTTATCAGAGCCGGATAAAATAACTCTCTCAAGTAATTCTTCTGAATTTTGAGTTGAAAATTTTTCAGCCGAGAATACACCAAATTCGTATCCCGGAATATCTGTCCAATTACTATCTATATCTACATCAGGTGCTTGTAGCTTTTCAGG
>CAZDNU010000510.1:0-5468 GCA_964506865.1 uncultured Fusobacteriales bacterium
AGGATTTCTGATGAACCTACTTTTTTGTGCAATTAATTATACAATTTTCCAGAATATATTTTTTCTGTAAGAGATACAGGAATTGGTATAAAAAAGGAAGATCAAAATAAATTATTTAAAGCTTTCTCTCAAGCAGATACGTCAACTACTCGAAAATATGGTGGGACAGGTCTTGGACTAATTATTTCAGATATGTTGGCACAAAAAATGGGGTCAAAACTTTATTTTACCAGTGAATTTGCAAAAGGAACTACATTTTATTTTAAAATTAAAAGTACTATCGAAAAAACAAGCAAAAAAAGTATAATTTGTATGAACAAACTAAAGAGACTTTTAATTATTGATGACAATAAAAATAGTGCTAGAATAATAAAAGAAATACTTTTAAGGTGGAATATAGAATGTGATATCTGCGATAATGGCTTTGATGCAATTCAAACAATTGAAAATTCAGAAGCATTTGATATAATACTATGTGATTATAAGATGCCGTATATTGATGGTTGTCATACCATCGAAATGATACGTGAAAATTCAGCTTTCTCAGAAGACAAAACTGAATTTATACTTATGCATTCTTCGTTTGACAATCGCGACATACATCAATTATGCCAAAAAATAGACATTGCTCATCGTCTCAGAAAACCTATAAAAGAGGATGACTTGCTAAATTGCATATGTTCTATTTATGGTCCTTGTAATACTGCAAGACAAGTCGATGTGCCGACTAAAAATAAAAATCTCAATAAAAATATTATAGGAAAAACTATTAAAGTTTTGGTAGTGGAAGATATGCCAGTAAATATGAAACTTATAAAAATAATAATAAAAAAACTACATCCCGAATTTGAAATAATCGAAGCAGTAAATGGAGTGGAGGCTTTAGACAAATATAAACGAAACTCTCCGGATTTGATATTAATGGATATACAGATGCCTCTAATAGATGGGTTAGAAGTTACAAGGGAAATTCGCTTGATGGAAAACAATACAGGAAAACAAACTGAAATTATAGCTTTGACAGCAGGAGCATTTAAAGAAGAGGAAGAAAAATGTATCGCAGCAGGTATGAACAACTTTCTGACAAAACCTATTGACAAAAATAAAATAAAGATTATACTTGATAAATTAAAGTCACAAAAAAATATTATTCGAAAATTAGAACATTTTAATAAGGCAATTTTATTTGAAAAAATTGATAATGACCAAGAATTATGGTATGAATTTAGAAATTCATTATTAGATGATATTCCTAAAAAGCTAAATTCCATAAAGAAATTGATAGAAATAGAAAGATTGAAGGAGATAAAACAAATAGCGCATAATATAAAAGGAGTATCATTGAATATGGAGCTTGAAATGTTTGCAGATATTGCTGATGAACTTGAAAAAAGCGTCTATCCGAAAAATGATATTACGCAAGTACAGATAGAATTTGAAAAACTGAAAACTGAATGGGAAATCATAAAATCTTTGTTATAGTGGGTCCTGAATAAACTTGAACTTAATTTAGAGTGAGCTTTAACTCGGCCTGCAAGATAAAGAAACAAAGAAAAAGAATATAGCAAAGTTGATCTTTTAAAGGGATTGATATGATTAAGTTTTGGAGCTTACTAAGCGATGATTTGGAGGAGATCGAATGTTAAAAAATGTTAAAATTTTTGTAAAAGTGATTATCATAGTTTTAATTGGTGCAATAGGATTACTAAGTTTGTCTATTTATGGAATCTTAAAAATAAAAGAAACCAATACTTCTATAGAAACGATATATGTTGATAGAGTTATTCCGCTAAAACAGCTTAAAATTGTATCGGATATGTATGCAATCAATTTTGTTGACACATTGCATAAAGTTAGAAATAAAAATATAACTATCAAACAAGGAATAGATAATATAAACACAGCAGGGCAGGCAATAAATGAGAATATCAAAAAGTATGAAAATACTTATTTAACAAATAAAGAAAAAGAGATATTTGATAACGTCAAAAAAGTAAAAATTGAGGCTGACGAGATAAAAAAAGAAGTATTAGATTATTTAGAAAAAAATGATACAGAAAGTCTAGCTGAATTCACAAAAAATAAATTATATCAAAAAATTGATCCGCTTACAGATAGAATAAATGAATTGATAAACTTGCAAATAGCAATATCTGAGCAAGAATATATGAAAAGCCAGCAAAGATACAAAGAAGTAATACAGACTTTTTTCATGAGCATACTGTTTACTGTGGCAATACTGATAGTATTTTCTGTATTCATAATAAGGTCAATAGTAAAAAGTCTTAAGAATGTATCAGATATATCATTTGACCTGGCAAAGGGCGATCTAACACGTAGGTTGGATGCTAGCGCAAAAGATGAAACTGGCGAAATGAGTAAAAATTTCAATCAGTTTATAAAAAAATTACAAGGAATAATGACAGAAATAAAAGACTATTCTATGAGAGTAGCAAGTGGAACAGGGCAGCTAAGTGCAACAATGGAGCAAATTAGTGTATCTGTAGAAGAATTAGGAAATAGCTCAACTACTACAGCGGCAGCAGTGGAAGAGATGTCGGCAACTACAAATACTGTATATGAGAATGTCGACGAATTATCCAAAAATGCTGAATCAACTCTGAAGCTAGCAAAAAATGGTGGAGATGCAGTAAATGAGACTATAAATGAGATTAATAAAATCAAATCTGTTGTTGAAATAGGAACCAATAACGTAGCAGATCTTGCAAATAAAACAAACTCCATTGGAGAGATTATCACTGTAATAAATGATATTGCATCTCAGACCAATCTTTTGGCGCTAAACGCGGCCATAGAAGCAGCAAGAGCAGGAGAAGCCGGCAAAGGATTTGAAGTCGTCGCTGAAGAAGTACGAAAGTTATCTGAAAACACCACTGAAGCTACTAAAGAGATCAGTGTAATGATAAAAGATATACAAGCAAGAGCTAAAGAAGTCACAATAAGAATGGAAGAGGTAAAAACGGAAGTAGAAATAGGAGTCAAAAAAGCAAAAGGTACAGGTGGAGCATTGGATGAAATTGTAAATGAAACAATGAAATTAAGTGATATGGTAAATATGATTGTTAGCTCAATAAAAGAACAATCTATAGCATCAGAAGAGATAGCAGAGCAAACAGAAAAGGTTACACAAAGTGCTGAAGAAAATGGGAGAGCTGTCGAGCAGAGTACTGAAGCAATACGAGATATAGCAGATATAGCAGAACAACTGGATCGAATAATAGATCAGTTTAAAGTATAAAATTTATTTTAATACAAAATGGATTAAGGAGAATAAGAATGTTAAATAAAAATTACGAAAAAATAGTACTTAAATCTACAGGTTCAAAAAGTTTGGAGCTTGAAGAAGTAGTACAAGAGCTTTGGAGCGGATATGGAAAAATACTTCGATATAATTTAAGTGGTGGAAAAAATAAAAGTGCGATTGTAAAATATGTTACGTATCCAAACAGAAAAAATCATCCTAGAGGTTGGAATACAGGTCTTTCTCACAGTAGAAAGCTAAAATCATACAAAGTAGAAACAGCGTGGTATCAAAAATGGGCAAAGTATTGTGGTGAAAACTCAAAAATACCATATTGTTATACAATAGAAAGTAGTGGAGATGAAACCTTAATGGTAATGGAAGATTTAGACGTACTAGGATATCCACTAAGAAAAACCACTGTATCTTGGATAGAGATAAAAGCTTGTTTAAAATGGCTCGCTAATTTTCATGCGACTTTTTTGGGAGAACAAGCAAAAAAACTCTGGAAAGTAGGTACTTACTGGCATTTAGACACAAGGCCAGATGAACTAAAGGCTTTGGATGATGCAAAACTGAAAAAATATGCCGGAATAATTGATCAAAAATTAAAAAATGGAAAATACAAAACTTTTGTGCATGGTGACGCTAAGTTAGCAAATTTTTGCTTTTCTAGTGATGGCACAAAGGTAGCTGCAGTTGATTTTCAGTATGTCGGCGCAGGATGTGGTATGAAAGATATAGCTTATTTTGTGGGAAGCTGTCTACACGAAGACGAATGTGAGCAGTTGGAGCAAAATATTTTGGACTACTATTTCGAAGAATTGAAAGAGGCTACTCAGCGAAATAATAAGGAATTTAACTTTGATGAATTAGAGGAAGAATGGCGAGCAATGTATCACTTAGCCTGGACTGATTTTCATAGATTTTTAAAAGGATGGAGTCCAGGTCATTGGAAAATAAATAGCTACAGCGAGAAAGTTTTGCGTAAAGTCTGCGATGAATTGGAAAAGTCAAAAGGAGACAGCCATGTATGATATTGTAATAGTAGGAGCCGGACCGGCAGGCACTACATTAGCTAGATTATTAGATAAAAAATATAAAATATTGCTTGTTGAAAAGCGAAATTTAGATAATGCTAATCTGACTAACAAAAATAAATGTTGTGGTGGACTCTTGGCTCCAGATGCGCAAGCAATGCTAGCAAAACTGGATTTAAGTATTCCGAAAGATATCTTAAGTGAGCCTCAAATGTTTGCAGTAAAAACGATTGATTTTGATAATGAATTGACGCGTACCTATCAACGTCACTATATCAACATTGATCGAGAAAAATTTGATAGATATTTATTATCAATAGTTGGCGCTAATGTAGAAATTCACCTTGATACCTTGTATAAATCCTCTAAATCAAAAGATGAATATACCGAGGTAAGTCTATATAATAAAAATAAAAAAACATACACTGTTCGTACTAAATTACTTGTAGGAGCAGATGGTAGTTGTTCGCTGATTCGACAAAACTTCTTTCCGTCTGACATACCCAAATATGCATCGATCCAACATTGGTATAAAACTTCAGACACAATGCCTTATTTTATGTCTATTTTTGACAAAAGTATTACTGATTTCTACTCATGGATGATACAAAAAGAGGGTTATCTAATACTTGGATCGGCTATTCCCTTGGGGCAAGATATAAATGATAATTTTGATAAATTAGTTTCCAAATTGAAATCGAATGGATATATAAAAGGGGAGCCTGTAAAAAAAGAAGGAACCTTAATTTTGCGACCCAAAAATATTTCACATGAAAATCATGTAAAATCAAACTTAGTATTGATTGGAGAAGCGGCTGGATTTATTAGTCCCAGCTCTGCAGAAGGGATAAGCTATGCGCTAAAAAGTGGCGCTATGCTAGCTAACAGTATAAATAAGTATAATTTTAAATTTCAAAATGACTATAAAAAACAAACAAAGTACATAAAGAAAAATATCTTTATGAAAAATGCAAAATCTAAAATCATGTATAATCAATATTTCAGAAAATTAATTATGCTTTCAAATTTTTTAGCAATTGAGCCTGTAATTGAAAATTGCAAATAATTTAGCAACATATCAGATTGAAATATCAAAATCTTACTGATAATCAAGGATAGTGTAAAATAATTGTAGGAAAAAAACAAGAAGCAAGGCTCCAATTATG
>CAZDNU010000511.1:0-2429 GCA_964506865.1 uncultured Fusobacteriales bacterium
CTTATTTTAATTGACTTTTGAACATTTATAGTATTTTTTTCAGCACATTCAATTAATTTTTTCTTATGTTCTTCCAGTTTTGTTATATTTTTTTGAGCAGTTTCATACATTTCTTTATAAGCTTTTGCGTGCATTTGTGCCTCTTTTATCCATTTTGAATTTGCGTATAATTGCTTATTTTCTTCAATATTATTTTTATCTTCAATTTCTTTTTCAAGCTTTTTAATTATATTCATCTTTTGTTTTACAAGCTCTTTTTCTTCTTTTAATTCTTCTTCTAATTTTTTTACCTTTTCAACTTGTATTTCTGCAAATATAATAAGCTCATCTTTTGTTTTTTTTGATAAGTCAATTGTTTTTTTTCTCATTTATTTCAACTCCTTATTGAAAATTATAGTGAAATATAGTATAATTGTAGAGAAGGGGACCCCGTAGGGTCCAGTAGTTAGGCTTTGTAGTAGATTAAGAAAAAGATTGCGACCGCCAGAAGCAATCTTTTTCTATTCTTTGTAAAATTAATTAGCCTTTTCATAGTATCACCCCCTTTCTTGGGGCATTCTCTACAAGTAGAACCTAAGTTGCATAAGATAATTATATCATATTTTAAGTTATAAGTCAATTTATATTTATTTTGACTCATAGCTTTTTTCTATTTTTTTGAATAATGTAAAAACAACTCTCAACCTAATTTTAAAATCTAATTAAACGCTCAAATTTGCACCTATTTCGCATTTTATTTTTTCAAAAGTATTTTACCTATCAAAACCCCTTTCTCTCTCTCTTGCCCGTTCTCGTTCTCTTATTCTTCTATCAATTTCTAAAAATTCAGAATAGAAACTATTTTTTTCTTCTTCTGTATAAATTTTTATTTCTTTAAGCTTGCCATTTTCTATTTTCTCTTTTTTAATCAATTCAAAACCATTTTTATATCTATCTAAAGTTGCTTCTTTTATCGTATCATAATAATAAGGCTTTTTTATTTCTTTATCTATATCGCCTCTCACTTCTATTTTTCCATCTTTTTCAATTTTTTCAACATAATAATACATATCCTTTTCAGCTTTATAATATTCAAATACTGTTCTATTTTCTTTATTTTTCTTAATAACTCTATAGGTTGAAGTAAACTTTATATTTCTTTCTCTGCTATATTTTTCAAGAATTTCTGTAATATCAATTTTTTGTCTATCAACAAATAAATATTGAATTCCCTCATCTATTTTTATATAAACTTTATCAATATCAAATTGTTTTTTAAGACTTTCTTTAATTTTAAAAGATAGGTTAGTATCAGATTCTTTTTCAGTATCTAAAAATTTATCTAAATATTTTAATGATTCTATTCTTATTTTTTCTTTTTCAATAATTTTTTCAATATTTTGAGTTCCTTTTTGAAATTTTTCCAATAATCTATCTCCATTATATTCTTGAATATTATTTTTTCTTTCTGCATACATTTCTTGAATTTGCTTTGCTAACTCTCTTTTTTCTAAATTTTTACTATCTTTATTTTTCCTCCAAAAATTTTTATAATCAACTGAAATTTTTTCTCCTTTTTCAATAGAGTTAAATAAATTTTTAAGGACCTCTAAGGAATTATTAAAGTCTACTGTTTTATATTTTTGTAAAACAGACCTATCTAATTCTATTTTTTCTATTTTTTCAATTCTATCAATAGTGGATTCTAAAAAAAGTTTAGACCCTCCCTTATTTGAAAAATTACTATATTTTTCAATAAGTTCATTAAGCGAATGAACTTTTATCTTTTCCACTTTTCCCTTATTAATTCCACGAACCATTAACCTATCCATTTCAAAACTTTCATCTCGTTCAAGAGTAAAAAAACATCTATTGGACTTGTATATTTTAACTTGATTCCCTTTTTCATCTTTAACTATTTCAGTCTTAGAGTCTAAATAGTTTTTAATTGACATTTTAGAATTAACGACCTTACTTTCAGCTTGTCTATAAAGCCAAGATACTTTTTCAAGCCTCTTTTTTATTTCTTGAAATTTCCTAATTTCATATTTTCCATTTTTACTTTGATTCTTTTCAACTTCAAGTTCATTATTAGGTATTATATTATATTTTGAAAATACTGGGTTTATAGCATTTCTTAATTTTTTCATATCTTTTCCAGTAGGTATTTTCTTAGGTAAAGAGATATGAAAATGTGGGTGTTCCTTTGTGTTATTGTGATAAAAGAAAAAAGTACCTTCAAGGCTTGTTTTCCTTTCATATTTTTTAATTTGTTTAGTTCCATCTTTATTAGTCCAAGATTTAAAATAACTTGTATCAAGTTCTTTAACTTGGACAAGTTCCTTTAAGCAAGATTTCATAATATCATCTTGCTCATTATTGTTAAACTGTATATCATCAAAACTGGTATTATAATCAAAATAATTATCAAAATTTTCTGTTGAATAAAT
>CAZDNU010000512.1:0-4118 GCA_964506865.1 uncultured Fusobacteriales bacterium
AAAAATCTCCGGGGAGCGTACGGGCTTTCAATGGCTGTCGTATCAAGAAGCAATTAACCGATTAACTTACAAGAATGCCAGGGAAATCCTTGAAAAAGCCAATAAAAAGGAAAGGATTTTTATCTATGGTGATTATGATGTAGATGGAATAACATCAGCAGCATTTTTAACAATAGCTTTGCGAGCAATAGGATTTGATGTAGATTACTATATACCAAATAGAATGGAAGAAGGCTATGGCTTAAATAAAAAGGCAATAGAAAATATAAAAAGAAGAAAAGGTAAATTAATTGTAACTGTAGATGTGGGGATTAATTCTATAGAGGAAGTAGAGTATGCACAAAAAAATGGAATTGAAATTATAGTTACTGATCACCACAAAGCTATAGAAAACATAGAAGGTAAAGTAATAACGATAAACCCTAAAACAAGTGAAGGATATAATTTCAAGTTTTTGTCTGGAGCCGGAGTAGCCTTGAAGGTAGCGGCAGCTATTTATCAGAGGAAAAACTGTGATTTGGATATATTGTACAAGTATCTAGATATAGTAATGATTGGGACGGTAGCTGATGTGGTACCGATGCTTGATGAAAATCGAATAATCATAAAAAAAGGTTTGGAAAGACTAAAAAACACAAATGTAAAGGGTTTGGAATATTTGACAAAATATCTAAAACTTCAACGAAAAGATATAACGACAACTGATGTGAGTTTCTTTATATCACCTATGCTAAATGCGCTTGGACGTATAGGGGATTCAACTGTTGGTGTTGATTTTTTTATTGAAGAAGATGATTTCAAAATATATAACATAATAGAAGAGATGAAAAGGGCTAATAAAGAAAGACGGAACCTTGAAAAGCAAATATACGATGAAACACTGACATTCCTAAAAAAGCAAGCAAATTCAGATTATATATTTTTGAAAAGCGAAAAATGGCACTCTGGTGTAATTGGTGTAGTAGCTGCACGCTTGGCATTGAAGTATAATAAACCTGTGGTACTTTTGTCTGTAAACGAAGGTATAGCAAAAGCTTCTTGTAGAAGTGTAGAGGGAGTAAGTATATTCAATATATTGAAACAGGTATCTGATAATTTTATACGATTTGGTGGGCATGATCTAGCAGTAGGATTTATGGCACGGGAATCAAAATTGGAAATAATAGAAAGAGCTATGAAACAAAGTTTAAAAAAAGATAGCTTTACAAAAGAGGAAAAAGTATTGAAAATAGATTTGAAAATGGAAGTTGAACAGATTTCAAATAAATTTTTAAAAGAAATAAAAAAACTATCTCCATTTGGACTGGGGAATTTTCAACCTCTAATCCTAACAGAAAAAGTACATTTTGGGAATCCAAAAAAATTTGGAGTAGAAAATAGGCATTTTAAAACTTTTGTGAAAAAAGGAAATAAATATTATTCAGCTGTGGCTTTTAACTTAGGTCATAAATTGGATAGATTTGTATCAGAAGCGCAAAGTTTTAATATCATTTACTATCCCGAAAAAATATATTATAATGGGGAAGAGATACTACAGTTAAAAATAAAAGATTTTAAACCTGTAGATGATTTTGAAAGTATGTTTGAAAAATAATATTTAATATAAATTTAAGGAGGAAGATTGATGGCAGTTTCAATAAAAAAAATGGAAAATTCAGTAGCAGAAATAACGTTAAACGAACAAGGTGAAAAGTTACAAAAATATAAAAAGAAAGTAGTAAGTGATTTAGGGAAAAATGTAGAAGTTCCAGGTTTTAGAAAAGGAAAAGTTCCTGCAGATGTAGTAGAAAAAAGGCTTGAAGGGGCAATAAAAGAAGAATTGGCAGATATGTTATTAAAGGAACACCAAAAAGAGATATTTGAATCAGGGGAAATACAACCTGTAGATTATGTAAAATTGAAAAAAGTAGATTTAGACGATAGCTCAATAGAGATAGTATTTAATGTAGATATATATCCTGACGTAAAATTAGGTGAGTATAAAGGATTGGAGATAGAGAAAGAAAAGTTTGAAATGAGCGATGATAAATTAGAAAAAGAAATTGAATATTTAATTGAAAAAAATTCTAAATTAAAAGAAGTAGAAGCAGATGCAAAGATAGAAAACGAAGATACTGCAAATATAAATTTTGAAGGATTTATAGATGGCGAAGCTTTTGAAGGTGGAAAGGCAGATAATTATGATCTGAAAATAGGATCAAAGTCATTTATAGATAATTTTGAAGAACAGTTATTGGGACATAAAGTTGGAGACGAATTAGAAGTAACAGTAAATTTCCCAGAAGATTATTTCAAAGCAGAATATGCTGGCAAACCAGCTATGTTCAAAGTAAAGATAAATAGCATAAAAAGATTGGAAAAACCTCAATTAGACGATGATCTTGCAAAAGATTTGGGGTTTGAAAATTTAGCTGAATTAAAAGAAAGTAAAACAAAAGAAATAGAAGAAAGAGAAAATCAAAAAATAGAAAATGAATTGAAAAATAAATTAATAGAGAAAGTAAGGGAAGCAGCAGAGCTTAATATTCCTAAATCTATGATAGATAGAGAGATCAACCACAGAATTATGGAATTGGAAAGACAACTAAAAGCTCAAGGCATGACACTTGATCTATATTTGCAAATGAATAAAATGGATAAAGCTTCAGTGTACAAAGAGTTGGCTCCAATGGCAGAATTAAGAATAAAAACTGACATTGTATTAGATAAAATAGCTGAACAGGAAAACTTGAAAGTAGAAGATGAAGAGTTGGATAGTATAGCAAAAGAAGTAGCTCAAGGGAACGGAATGGATATGGATCAGCTTACCGAAAAATTGAAGTCAATGGGCACATATGACAACTTTATAGCTAATTTGAAAATGGAACAATTAACACAGAAAACAATAAACTTTTTGGTAGATTCAGCCAAAATAGTATAGAGATAAAAATTCTAAGAGCAGTTAATATAATTGCTCTTAGATTTATTGTATAATAAGTTTAGTTTTGGAGGGGTAAAAAATGTATAATCCATTTGTAATAGAAAATACAGGAGGGGTAGAAAGATCTTATGACATCTACTCAAGATTATTAAAAGATAGAATAGTTTTTATAGGTACAGAAATAGATGATATAGTATCAAACTCAATAGTAGCACAACTTTTATTTTTGGAAGCAGAAGATCCAAAAAAAGATATTATTATGTATATAAATAGTCCAGGTGGAGTAATAACTTCGGGATTGGCAGTGTATGACACAATGCAATATATCAAACCAGATGTATCTACAGTATGCATTGGACAAGCTGCAAGTATGGGAGCATTGTTATTAGTAGCAGGAGCACCTGGCAAAAGATACGCACTACCTAATTCAAGAATAATGATACACCAGCCTTTGGGAGGCGCAAGAGGACAAGCTACAGATATAGAGATACAAGCGAAAGAGATATTAAGAATGAAAGAACTGACTTCTGAAATAATCTCAAAGCATACTAATCAACCAATAAAAAAAGTGGTAAAAGATACAGAAAGAGATAAATTTATGGGGCCAGATGAAGCTCTAGAATATGGAATAGTTGATAGAGTTTTCCATAAAAAGCGAGGTGAAGAATAATGGCGAAGAAAGCATCGACATGTTCATTTTGTGGTAAAACCGAAGAGGAAGTATATAGATTGATTCAAGGGCCTGATGTGTACATATGTGATGAGTGTATCGACTCATGTTATGGCATGCTAGAGGCTGAGTATGAAAAAGAAGATAATAAAATTGGTGAATTAAATTTATTAAAACCAATAGAGATAAAAAAGAAACTTGATGAGTATGTAGTGGGGCAAGACGAAGCGAAAAAAGTCTTGGCTGTAGCTGTATATAATCACTACAAAAGAATAATGAATAAGAGTAATTCAATAAATGATGTAGAGCTTCAAAAAAGCAATGTGACACTGATAGGGCCTACTGGTTCGGGGAAAACATTGCTTGCAGAAACGTTAGCGAGAATATTGAAAGTACCGTTTGCAATAGCAGACGCTACAACACTTACAGAAGCAGGCTATGTAGGTGATGACGTAGAGAATGTATTGGTGCGTTTGTTGCAGGCAGCTGATATGGATGTAGAGGCAGCAGAAATGGGCATTGTATATA
>CAZDNU010000513.1:0-3522 GCA_964506865.1 uncultured Fusobacteriales bacterium
AAAATTAAGAGTGGGATTCATAGTTACCAAATTTTTCATTGTTAATTTTGAATTAAGTACAGATAAAAGATATGTTATATTATCTTGAGGATAGCAAGCTGATCCACCAGCATCACATAATGTCCCTTCAAAAGAAATTCTGCTGCTAAAAAACGATGACGAAACTGCTGACCAACTAATTAAAGGTTTAAAAATAAACTCTAAATTGTAATTACTTGATATCGGTCTTGTTCCACTTGGGTGAAGTGTGTTTCGCATTAAATAGCCATCATTCTCCCAATTTACAATATATTCATAATTTCCATACCATCTTCTATATTCTCCACCCTTATTATAAGGAAACCACCTTTTAAAACTATCAATACACTCTTCTCTATTTTTTATTCCAAATCCCATAGAATTAATATTTACTTCTTGCCATAGTTTTGTAAAAATTTCATTATTTCCAGTTACTAATCCTTTTCTTGGATTTGTTATCTCTCCCAACTTCTGACTCGTAGCAAATATCTCCTTCACTCTATCACTAACCCAGTAAGCAATAGGACTTCCAGGGATTTTTTCAAAGTCTTTTTGATTGGCTGTGTATCTAATTTGCTGCCCATTTTCTTGTGATTGCTCTTTTATTGCTTTCAAAAATTGTTCTTCTTTTTCTTTTGCATTTTTATATTCAGTTAATCTAATGTATTCTCCCATTATTCTTCTCTCTCCTTACTTATATAATTACTTTCAACTGTCTGTTTTGCTTTTTCTATTGCAATTCTCAATTTTTCTTCCATTATCTCTTTAGGAGGTAATTCTGTTAGATATTGGGCAACATGAATACCACTTTTATCCAGTTCTAAAAGTTCAACTGTTTCAGTTTTTTTTTCGGCACAAAGAATTATTCCCAAAGGAGTATCTTCTCCTTCATTCATCTCATATTTTTCAAGCCATCTTAGATATAATTCTATTTGACCTTTATCTTGAGGTCTAAATTTATCTAACTTTAATTCTATTACTACAAGTCTTTTCATTTTTCTATGATAAAAAAGTAAATCAATATAATAATCTTCCCCATCAATAATAATTCTCTTTTGTCTTGCTAAAAAAGCAAAATCACTTCCCATTTCAAGTAGAAAATTTTCCAATTCATATAATATCGCATTTTCAAGGTCTTTTTCACTATAAGTTTCTTTTAATCCTAAAAAATCTAACAAATATGGATCTCTAAAAAATAGATTTGTTGTCATTTTTTTCTCTTCGTTCAGTAATTTCAAATCATTTATTATTGTTTTTTCAGGTTTTTTTGATATGGCAGTTCTTTCAAAAAGTCTTGATTTAATTCTATCATTTAAAATTCTGACACTCCAATTTTCATTTATACACATTGTAAGGTAAAATTCCCTTTTTAGTTCATCTTCTATTTTTAATAACTCAACAAAATGCGACCAATATAATTGTCTCGACACTGTCGCAACAATTTCTTCTTTAAAATAATCGTAAAATTTAATCATTCTAAATAAATTTGCTCTGCTATATCCTTTCCCATACCTTTCTATCAATTTCACACTTATATTATTTACTATATTTTCTCCGTATCCTGCCTTCTCATTATTTAGTATTTCACTTTTAATTAATCTGCCAATATTCCAATAAACCTTTGTTACTTCATTGTCAATGGCTACTTTAACATTTCTTTTACCTTGTTCTATTAGAACAGCGATAGAACTAAAAAGATTATCTACATTTTCTTCTTTTTTATTTGTTACATTATTATTTACCATTCTTCATCACCCAAGCTACTGTTTGAACAACTTCTCCACCAATTTCTTCAAATGCTCTCGCTCCTAAATGTACTAATGAATCAATCTCTCTATTCTCAATTAAATTTACTCTTAATTTTTCAAAACTACTTAAAAACATCCAAGAATGCATAGTTATCATAGCAGTGTATCCATTCTTCTTTGTATATGAATCCATACACTTCTCCATAAATACAGCAAACATATCGCTCTTACTGTCTTTATAATTTTTCTTAACATAATCTCCTAATTTAGCTCCCATACCTTTTCCACCCATATAAGGTGGATTAGTTACTACAACATCATACTTACTCTGCATAATTTCAGCTTGCTTAATTAAATCTCTTATTCTTTCTTTATCTCTATCTTCTAAGGCTTGTCCTGATTTTTCAACAAATACTTTAAACTCACTATTTAATTTTTCAATATCAAATTTATCAAAATTTATAATACTTCCAAGCTCTTTTGCATCTTCAAATGTATATATTAACCTTTTTAACTCTTCTAATTTCTCTATTTCAATAGTTTGTAAATTAAATTTATTATTAAGTATTGGATTACTCTCTTGAATAGCACAAGTATTCAATTCAATATGTTCTCTTAATAAATATTTAAAAAGCCTTCTATATTTCTCTCTAGCTTTCATAAATACTGCAAAACTTGCTAATTGAGCAGCTCTATCATCAATTTCTAAACCATATAAATTGTTTTCTAAAATATATTTTATTGAATCTCTATCTGAATATCCAAGTTTTTCATAGATACCATATAAAAAATCAAAAGCATAAATAAGAATATGCCCTGATCCCATAGCTGGATCTATTAATTTTATGTTTTCAATATTTAATAAGTCTTTTTCTTCTTCATTTATCTCTATCTCTTTCTCATTTTCTATAAAATATTTCCATTTTTCTTTTATATCTTCTATTTTTTCTTTTTTTAGCTTGTCACTTGTTTCTAATATTAATTTTCCTAAAGAATTCTCGATCATATAAGCAACAATCCATTTTGGTGTAAATAACTGAGTTGCAGCAGGAATTGTATTCTTATTTAATTTTATATTCTTATTCAATCCTGCAAAAACTTCATCTTTCTTCTCTGCATTATAAAACTGATAAAGCCAACCAATAATTTCAATATCAATTGGATTTTCTCCATTTTCTTTATCTTTTTTTATACTTTCTCTTATCTTTTCAAGAAAACTACCTTTATGAATAAGCCCTTCAGGGAATAATAATTCAGTATAATCTCCTAATTTCTCAAACATAAAAGGGAATATACTACTTAATTCATTACATTTATATACAACAAGTTTTGAATAAAGTTCTTCAACTCTATCCTGATCTTTTAGTTCAATTAATTCGTCTTTCTGTTCTTGCTTTAGTTCGCTATAAAAATCAGCATTTCTATACTCGTCCACTATATCAGCTTCAACCTTGCTTGTTGTTGATTCTACTATTTTTTCATCTATATATCCATTTTGCTCCATGAATCTTAAAGCTATAAATCTATTAAACCAAGTGTAAGCCATGCTTTCTACTAATTGGTCATAACCAACTTCTTTGAATCTTCCCATTAAAGCATCATACTGTTTTTTGTTATATGGAATTTCATTTATGAAAACTTTATCTCCTGTTACTTGCGGTTCTATTATATTTTTTTCATCTTTTATTCCCATTTTATTTAATTTATTTTCTATGCTACTTCTCAAGGTGTTTCTTGATTCCATAGCAAATTGTTT
>CAZDNU010000514.1:0-5034 GCA_964506865.1 uncultured Fusobacteriales bacterium
TATAATGATTATAAAATAAATATAGTGGATACTCCAGGACATGCGGACTTTGGAGGAGAAGTACAACGTATAATGAAAATGGTTGATTCGGTTTTATTGGTGGTAGATGCTTTTGAAGGCCCTATGCCACAGACAAAATATGTATTGAAAAAATCACTAGAGATGGGACATCGTCCAATTGTAATTATCAATAAAATAGATAGACCAAATAGTAGACCGGAAGAAGTAGTTGATATGGTATTTGATCTTTGTGTAGACTTAAATGCCAATGAACATCAACTAGACTTTCCAGTAGTATATGCATCAGCCAAAAACGGAATCTCAAAATATGACTTAGCAGATGATGATAGTGATATGACTCCTATTTTTGATACAATATTAGAGCATGTAGAAGAACCAGAAGGTGACGAAACAAAACCTTTTCAATTTTTGGTATCAGCAATAGAATACGATAACTACTTAGGAAAAATGGGAACAGGAAAAATTCATAATGGAAAAGTAAAATTTGGAGAAGAAGTAATGCTTATGAAACGAGATGGTGAAAGACTTATATACAGAATAAGCAGAATATATGGATTTGATGGATTGAAAAAAGTAGAGATGAAAGAAGCAACAGCAGGAGATATAGTTTGTCTTGCAGGTATGGAGATGATAGATGTAGGAGAGACTGTTACCGATAAAAATGATCCGCATCCATTACCTTTGATTGATATAGATGAGCCTACTTTGGCTATGACATTTTTAGTAAATGATTCCCCGTTTGCCGGAAAAGAAGGAAAATGGATAACGTCAAGAAATATATGGGATAGATTACAAAAAGAACTCCAAACAAATATAAGTTTGGTGGTAGAAAATACAGATTCGGCAGATGCGTTTACAGTAAAAGGAAGAGGCGAACTTCAATTGTCAATACTTATTGAAAATATGAGACGTGAAGGATATGAACTACAAGTATCAAAACCAGAAGTTATATTTCGAGAAATTGACGGAAAAAAAACAGAGCCTATCGAATTAGCCGTAATAGATGTGGCAAATGATTTTGTAGGTGTGGTAATAGAAAAAATGGGCGTAAGAAAAGGTGAACTTTTGAATATGAATCAAGGAACAGATGGATATACTAGACTTGAATTCAAAATACCATCAAGAGGGCTTATTGGATTTCGAGGAGAATTTTTGACAGATACTAGAGGTACAGGAATACTAAATCATAGTTTTTATGAATATGAATATTATAAAGGTGATATAGTTTCACGAAATAGAGGCGTACTTGTTTCTATGGATAAAGGGATATCTACCGCTTATTCTCTTGATAATCTTCAAGATAGAGGAACTATATTTATTGAACCAGGTACTGAAGTATATGAAGGGATGGTAGTAGGCGAACATAGTCGAGAAAATGACTTGGTAGTAAACGTATGTAAAGGAAAAAAACTTACAAATGTAAGAGCCTCAGGATCAGACGATGCAGTTAAGCTTAGTCCGCCAAAGATATTTACATTAGAGCAATCCCTAGAGTATATAGAAAACGATGAATTAGTAGAAGTAACTCCTGAGAGTCTTCGAATGAGAAAAAAATACTTGAAAGCTGAAGATAGAAAAAGAGCAAACAAAAAAAATGCTTAAAAAAATATAATATACAGAATGAATAGATAATATATATTTGCTTAATAATTTGTATTGTAAAAGTTGGACAAATAAAACATTTTATGATATACTATAAGAGTACTGGAGAGTTATATATTTGCTTGGAGGGTATATTTATGAACAAACGGAGACAACATTTAAAAATAAATTATATAATTAAAAACGCAACCTCTTGTTTTTAACAGGGGGTTGTTTTTATCTTTTTGCAAAAAAAAAATAAAAATATTAGGAGGTTATTTTATGAGAAAATATTCAAAACTACTGACGATCCCATTTGGGATGACAATTTTTATGTGTTTGGGTACAGTGTATTCATGGAGTATCTTTAGGAAGCCATTGGAAGAAGCATGGAATCTAAACTCAACACAAAGTGGACTACCGTATAGTATATTTTTAATATTTTATGCACTTGCGATGCCGGTGGCAGGATATTTTATTGAAAGAATTGGTCCAAAGCTTATGACTATTGGAGGCGGATTTATCTTGGCGTTGGGGTGGACACTTTCATCGTATGTAGACAATATTACAGCTTTAACGATCACTTATGGTATACTTGGCGGGGCTGGTGTCGGTATAGTATATGGGGTGCCAATGGCAGTGTCTGCAAAATGGTATCCAAAGCACAAAGGTTTGGCTGTAGGATTAACGTTGGCTGGATTTGGGTTATCACCGTTTGTTACTGCTCCGGTATCGAGAAAATTGATATCAGCTTACGATTTGTTTCCTACATTTAAGATAATAGGGATATCATTTCTTATTATAATAAGTATACTTGCATTGACATTAAGATTTCCAGAACCTGGCGAGGTTGAAGAAGTAGAAAAAAATAAGAACTTTAAAAAAGATATGACATTAAAAGAAGTATTAAGCGATGTTAGATTTTATATATTGTGGATAGCATATGTGATAGGGACTTTTGCTGGACTAATGGCAATAGGTATATCAAGTCCTGTAGCAGAAGAGATAATAAAGATGGATTCTGCTTTTGCAGCATCAGCAGTAGCAGTATTTGCTATATTTAATGGAGTAGGTCGACCTTTGTTTGGCATGCTTACAGATAAATTTGGAACCAAAGTTAGTGGCTCTATATCATATTTGATAATTATAGCAGCTTCAGTTATAATGCTTATGGCAAAAGAAGGCATGGTTGTAACGTATTTTATAGCATTTTGTATGTTTTGGCTTATATTAGGAGGTTGGCTTGCAATAGCTCCTACTGCAGTATCTAATAAATTTGGTGCAAAGCATTATGCTAGAAATTATGGATTTATGTTTACGGCATATGGTGTAGGAGCAGTTTTAGGAGGTTTGATATCTGGAAAGATAAGAGATATCTATGGAAGTTATCACTATGTATTTGTTCCAACTTTGCTTATGGCAACGTTAGGTATTATAATATTGCAATTTTTGAAAAATAAAAAAAGTCAGAAAGGAGAGTAACATTTGTCTATTGTATGTAAAATGAAACAATTGGAGCCTGATATTTTAGAACTTTTGAAAAAAAATCCTGATAAAATAGATATTTTGATCCAAAATTTTGGAATAGAAGTACTTAGCTTGGACAAAGCGTGGCAAGGGATACATTTTTTGTTGACGGATAGTCCGTGGGGTATGGAAGGGATATTGGCAAAAGCTATCCTTGCAGGCAATGAGATAGGTAAGGATATAGGAAATGGCCCGGCGAGATATTTAGAGGCTGATGAGGTATGGGAGATAGCAGAAAATTTAAAAAAAGTAAATAAAAGTAATTTAGAAAAAAAATATGACGAAGAGAAATTTGAAGATGCTAACATATATGGTTTTGATCCTGAAAATGCATCAGATATGATATGGTACTTTTTGGAGTATTATGAAGATATGTATGACTACTACATAGAAGCAGCTCTAGAAGGCAATGGTATGCTGATATATATGAGTGACAAATAAAAAAAGGTTAGTAGGACAAAATAATTCTACTAACCTTTTTCAGTCTATTACATTGATCGGGTCTAAATTAATCAAAGCGAGATCAGATTTTTTTATAGAATGAAAAGTATTTTCTTCAATAAATATATTTTTAGTTTCATTTTTCAACTTGATACCGGTATGACAGTTATCAATAAGATTATTCAAAATTTGATTATTTGGACCATCGTTGTAGTGTGATACTTTCGCACCTCCAATTAATATACCAGTATTGCTTTGATATATTTCGTTATTTGAAATTGTATTAAAAAAATTATAACCACCTGATAACTCTATTGCAGCTGAATGTTTTGAATCAATAATTTTGTTTTCGGAGATAGTAAAATTACTATTTCCAAGCTCTAGTAAGATACCTTGCTGTGTATCATTTATAAAATTATTATGAATTAGTCCGTTATGGCTGTGATCAATTCGTATGGCAATTCCGGTATTTTCATCAAAAGTTTTCATGTTACTTATAGTGTTATTAAAAATAGATATATTACATGATGAGATAAGAGATATACTTGAATCGTGGCACGAAAAAAGACTAATATTATCTAAAATAGAATCAGATACACAATTCAAAACTATCCCGGAATTGGAAAATTTATTTGCAAAATCTACTCTAAAAGCCAAATCATTTATTATAATATTTGAAACTGGATTTACTTTGTACAGCTTGGAATTATTTGCCTTGTAAAAGGGAATATTTATATTTTCATTTATGTAAAGTGCATTTTCAGAAATATTGCTGATTTTACTCATTATATTTTGGTTGCGAAAATATTTTATAAATCCATCTTTTGTTTTAATTGATTTACCGTAGTCTTCTTGAGTAAGTAAAACAATATTTCCGTTAGAAAGACCTTTGTAATTAGAATTAATAGCAATTTTATTAGTGCCTTCAGAAAGAGTATTATTAATATCATATGTTTTGCTAGAAAAACTTCCTGATATAAAAATCAAAGGATTTAATATTTCTTTATCACGGATAGTGCCATTTTGAGGAAAATAACACTTAAAATACTCATTTTTTCTAGGTTTGTAAGTAAGAATGGCGCTATTTCCTTGTAAAAATAAATTTGAACGATTAATATACAAAGACGAAGATATAATATATTCGCCCTCAGGAAAATATAGTGTGGTAAAGTCTTCGGCTTGGTTTATGGCCTCTTGTATAGCAAGAGTGTCATCGCTTATACCATCGCCTTTTGCTCCATATTCTTTTATGTTTTCTTTATTTAAAAATTTATTTGCAGAATTTTTAAATATGATATTTGTAATATTACTTTCTACTTCTTGATTAGAATTTTCATTTACACAGCCAATTATAAGTAGCAAAAAAACTAAAATTAGTATAAATTGAATAAATTTCATAGCAATCACCCTTTTCAAGTTTGTCTAAGTTTATAGAGAAAGATTTTTTTAAAATATATATACTAT
>CAZDNU010000515.1:0-1821 GCA_964506865.1 uncultured Fusobacteriales bacterium
GTTGTTTTTAGATGAAATCGGAGATATGGATATAAAAAGCCAAGCAAAGCTACTTCGAGCTATAGAATATGGCGAAATTCGTAGAGTTGGAGGTAGCAAAACTATAAAAGTCGATGTAAGATTTATAGCTGCTACCAATAAAAATTTAGAAGACGAAGTAAAAAAAGGTGAATTTAGACGAGATTTATATCATAGATTGACGACGTTCCCTATAAAAGTACCGCCATTACGAGATCGAAAAGAAGACATTCCACTACTAGCAAATTTCTTTTTAAATAGGATAGTATCAGAATTGCACAAAGATATGTATGTGATCTCAGGCGATGCTATGAAATATCTTTTGAAGTATGATTATCCAGGCAATATAAGAGAGTTGAAAAATATAATAGAGCGAATGGTAATAGTGTCTACAAATAGGTCGTTGGACATAGAAGATCTACCTTTAGAGTTGAAAATGAAGTCTGATACTATCGAAAACAAAGTAGTAACAGGTTTGGGACCTCTAAAAGATATACTTGAAAATGAAATATACAATCTCGAAGAAGTAGAAAAAGTCGTAATAGCAATAGCATTGCAAAAAACAAGATGGAACAAGCAGGAAACAGCTAAGCTTTTGGGGATAGGAAGAACGACTCTTTATGAAAAAATAAGAAAGTATAATTTAGACAGAAGATTAATAACAAAGAAAAAGGAAGACTAATATGGATTTTAATGTAGTACAATCGTATATTTTAAAATTGCCTGATGTAAAAGAGTTAAAAAGTGTTCCCAAAGTAAAAGAGATGATTTCTCAATACTCTGAAGAGATAGTAGAGGAATATCTGCAAAAAATAATAAATAAGAGGCATAAAAAAATAGTCAGTGCTGCAGATGTAGAAGAGATAAAGAACTTTGATTATTCTTTTGACTTTTATATAGAAAAACTAAAAGAAAATCTGATAGTAGAAAAAGGACGTCCCTTAAAAAAAGTATTAAACTGCTTGGGGACCATCTACTCGCAGTATATTGGTGATAGATTTTATTCCAAAGAGTTAATAAAAGATTTTGAGATGGTATTTACAGGATACAATAACTTAGAGTTTGACGAAGAAAAAGGTCAAAGAGAAGATCTGGATTATGAAATAAAAAATTTGTTTTCTCAAATATCAAAAGGAAAAGACTTCTTATTGTTGAACAATATAAGTAGCGCACTGTATATACTTATAGATACTCTTTATAAAGGAAAGAACGTAATAATGAGCTTGGCCGATACAGTTTATTTATCTGAAAAGATAGGGCTACAAGATGTAGTGAGACGAGCCGGCGGAAACTTAAAAATAGTAGGATATCTCAATAAAATAGAAGAAGAAGACTATATTGAAGCATTGGAAGACGATGATAACCTTATAATATATACAGATATATTTGAAAATAGTATATCTGGAATAAAAAAGATAGACTTTTCAACGATAAGAAAACTAAAAGATAAAGCCACAGTAATGTATTTATCAAACAAAATATTTTATCAGACAAACTCTGATGAGATAAAAGCCATAGGCAAAAGTATCAATGAAGTCATGGAAATAGGGGCTAGTGTAAGTATTTTTGATTTCTCGAAATTAGCTGGGGGACCAGAATTAGGGATAATTTCTGGAGATAAGAATATAATAACAGAAATAAAAAATAACGCTATGTATAAAATATTATCTCCAAGCAAAGAGATAAAGACTATATTTTATCTTACCCTAAAGACATATCTAGAAAAGAAATATAATAATTTATATATTAATAAATGTTTTATGCAAAGTTCAGAAGCATTGAAAAAAAGGAATAGAAAATTTT
>CAZDNU010000516.1:0-13262 GCA_964506865.1 uncultured Fusobacteriales bacterium
ATTAAAAATTCCATTAATAATAAAGGACTATAGTGACGACTTTAAAAAAAAGGTAATTGATTATTTTTTGGATACCTATATGGACGCCAAAACACCATCCCCGTGTATTGTATGTGACGAAAAAATGAAAATGCAAAAGTTGTTTGATATATCAGAGGAGTTGGGAGCCCAATATATAGCAAGCGGACATTATGTAGATACTATATACAGTGATAAATATAAAGATTATTTCTTGAAAAAAGCAAAGGATAAAAACAAAGATCAAACATATATGTTGTATCGTTTAGAAAGTAATATTATAAAAAAATTAATATTTCCTCTTAACGGATATAAAAAAAGCGAAATACGTCAAATTGCATTAAAAAAAAATCTATCTGTGTCACAAAAAAAGGATAGCCAGGGCATATGTTTTGCCGAAAATGGCTATACTGAATTTCTAAAAAGGATGCTTGGCACTCGTATACAAAAAGGAGACTTTATAGATGAGTATGGCAACAAAATAGGTGAGCATAATGGGTATCAGCTATATACGATAGGTCAGAGACGAGGATTAGGCCTAAATCATGGCAAGCCCTATTTTGTAATCGATATTCTAAAGGATAAAAATTTAATAATATTAGGTGAATTTAAAAAATTGTTTCGGAAGAAAGTAAAAATTGAGGCTCCAAAACTATATATTCCTATTGAAGACTGTGAAAATATAATAGCAAAACCAAGATTTTCCAGCAAGGGGCATAATGCGAGATTGTACTATAGAGAGAATGCCTTGGAATTAGAATACGATCAAGAAAATGCTGAAAATTCAAGAGGACAACATGTGGTGTTTTACAAAAACGATATGGTAGTAGGTGGCGGAATCATAAATTTCATATAAAATAGAGGAAAAAATAAATAAATAAGTATATAATTTAGAAGACAAAGTAATTAATGTTAAAAACTGAAAAATTTTACAATAGGTGAGCATGTTGAAAATTATAAAACAATATTAAGTAGGTGGGATAGGATGATGAAACTAAAATGCAAGCTAATAGTTTCTTTTATAGTATTAGTATTTATAATGGCATTTCTTGTAATAATATATAATTATAAATTAGCAATGAAAAAACAAGAAGAGAATTTTCACATTGAAAAAGAAAAAGAATTAGTATTGATAAATGATAAAATAATCACAAACTACAAACTGGATGTATATGAACATCGATGCATGTTTGCAACTATACTTAGAAATATCGCGCACAAAAAAGAAGTTGTAGAGCGTCATGTTGAAAAACACTTAGAAGAAATGGTAGCTTTTTATCAATATAGAGAGAAAAAAGTAGAAAAAATATATGATGCATCAAATTTGAATTTAGAAAATCAAATAGAAGCACTAATAAAAAAAGATATCCCAAGCCACGAATTAGTGCTTGAAAATATTTTTCTTGCAGAAGGAGAGAAAATATTCCCTATTATATTTTATGATGATATAAGTGAAGTTTATTATATAATGTACCATAGATTAGATAGTATATTTAAAGAAAATATAGATTTTGTGCATCAAAATCAAGAAAACCTGGATATATATATAGTAGATCAAAACGGAGAAATACTAAATAAAGATACAGATATAGAAGATAGCAATATATTTAATAAACAACTTAGTAAAATAGAGGACAGGAACATTTTTCATGCTGCGGAAGGTAGAGTGAAGTATAAAAATGGAAAAGATTACAATTATTTGTTGTGGAAAGATTTACCTTTGAAAATAGATGGAAAACCCATAAAAACAGTGTTGCATATAGAAAAAATACATCCTAATTTGATAATAAAAAAATATTATATTATTACGCCAACGTTTTATATAATAATAATGTTATTAATAAGTTTAACTATGTACATAGTGTTTTCAAGAAATTTAAAGCTAAAAGAAAATGAGTTTATAAAAAAGCTTCAAAATCAGAAAAAGACACTAGAAACGGCTATAGAAGGAGCTCGTGACGGACTTTGGGACTGGGATTTGGAGAAGGGTGAGGTAACATATTCTGATAGATGGAAGGAAATATTGGGGTATAAAAATGAGTTATTTGAAAATAGATATTATTTTTGGGAAAATATTATTCATAAGGATGATTTGAAAAGAGTAAAAAAAGCTCTTAAACTTCATTTTACAAAAAAACGCAATTACTATAGTTGTGAATATAGACTGAAAACCAAAAATGGAGACTATAAGTGGATAATGGATAGAGGGAAGGCTATATTTGGAATGGAAGATATTCCAAAGCGTATGGTAGGATATATAACAGATATAGATGAATCAAAGAAAAATGAAGAAAAATTGAAAGTATATTTTAAAGGTATAGAGAATAGTCCGGCTGTGGTCATAATAACTGATAAAAATGGGATAATAGAATATGTTAATAAAAAATTTGTAAAGGTAACGGGGTATAGCAAAGAGGAAGTTATAGGAAAAAGCACGTCAATATTAAATCATGAAAAACAAGACAAACAAAAATATGAGGTGTTATGGAATACAATTCAAAATAAAGAAGATTGGGAAGGTGAATTCACCAATCAAAAGAAAAATGGCGAAATATATTATGAGAGAGCGTTTATATCACCTATATTGGATAATGATGGCAATATAATAAAATTTATGTCTGTAGAAGAGGATATAACTGAAAATAAGAAATTAACGGAAAAATTAGAGTATTATGCTACTCGTGATAATCTGACTGGCGTCTACAATAGACGAATGGGAATAGAATTCTTAAAAGTTCAGACAAAAAAAGTAGTAATGGAAAAAAGTTATTTTTCTATAATATTTGCGGATATAAACGATCTGAAATATGTTAATGATACTTGTGGTCATAATGTCGGGGATGAGATGATAGCAGAGGTGGCCGCTGTAATGGAAAATCATCTTCGTAAATCCGATATGGTCGCAAGAATGGGCGGAGATGAATTTTTGTTGATATTACATGAATGTACTGTGAAAAATGCTGAAAGTATTTGGAAAAATATAAAGAAAGAGATAAAAAACATTCACTTATCAAAATCAGATATAGATATACGTGTAAGTCATGGCGTATATGAATTTAATCCTGAAAATAAATTGATGAAAATAGAAGAGATATTGGAGATAGCAGATAAAAGAATGTACGACGAAAAACAGGTAATGAAGAGAAATATTACAGATAAAAAGTACTAGACAAAATAGTCGAAATAGGGTAAAATAAACGTAATATAAGCGTGCAAGAGTGGCGGAACTGGTAGACGCGCATGTTTGAGGGACATGTGGGGTAATCCTGTACGGGTTCAAATCCCGTCTTTTGCACCAACTAGATTAAAGGATTTGATGTGTATGTATGCATATTTGGCTATATTTACAACAATAGCATTGTTTAGCACTATAGAAGTAGTAATAAAATTAATAAATAACAATATTGATCTATTTTTACTTGCGTTCGTGAGATTTTTTGTAAGTGGACTTATATTACTTTGTTTTGGATATGTGCAACAGCATAAAGATGAAAAAGTCAAAGGAATAACTTTATTTAAAATAATATTATTGGGAGTATTTGGAATAAGTATTGGTCTGGGAAGTTTTCACTTTAGTATGGAGTATATAAAAGCATCTACGGGAGCAGTTATATTTAGTATGAATCCTATATTTTCTGCAATCACAGCCTTTGTAATATTAAACGAAAGTTTACATTTCAAAAATATATTTGGTATGATTTTAGGATTGATCGGAGTATATATATTGAGTTTTGGATTTAATGCAATAGATGTGAGTTCGTTGGTAGGAGTAGGAGCTATGCTTTTATCAGCCATAGTATTTGGAACATATATAGTACTTTCGAAAAAGTACATTGCAAAATACGGGACATTTATGGTTACTGGTATAGGATTTGCAAGTGGGGCACTGCTATTTTTGCCATTTGTAAAATCGTATAGAGTAGAAAATATTGCATTTACTATATCGATATTATCTTATATTACTATTTTGGCAACAACACTTGCATATGCGTTGTATTTTTATGGATTGAAGAGAGTACCGGTGTCTGTTGGTGCATCTATGTTTTACTTAAAGCCTATACTAGCTTCAATTTTAGCAGTCTGTGTATTGTCAGAAAAACTGTTATACAATTTTTATATAGGTCTAGCACTTATATTGTTTGGCTTACTTTTGACAAATTCTAAAAAAAGAGTAAAAGAGGAGTTGTAGTTTCGACTCCGAAAGCGACAATTTTTTTTACTGATACAGAATAGCAAAAGAGGAATTAAAAATAAAAATAACTAAGCATAAAACTATATTAAGGAACGTATATTGCGTTCCTTTTTTCATAATTATAGATAAACTTGAACTTAATTCAGTGGGAATATTAATTGATCCCAAAGATAAAAACAGTAAAGAAGATGAGGTGATTCAAATTTTAAAAATATTGCATACAGGTGACTGGCATCTTGGAAAAAAACTAGAAGGATATGATCGATATGTTGAACAGGAAAACTTTTTGCAAGAGATAGTGGAAATAGCGGATAAAGAAAAAGTAGAATTGATAATAATAGCCGGAGACATCTATGATGTACCAAGTCCACCAACTATTGCAGAAAAGTTGTTTTATAAATATATAAAAATTTTGAGTAAAAATGGAACTAGACCGGTAGTAGTAATAGCCGGTAATCATGATAATCCAAATAAACTAACAGCAAGTAATCCTCTTGCGTATGAATATGGCATACTTTTGTATGGAAATCCCGGAGAAAAAAAGGAAAGTGGAATTTATGGAGAGTTTGAAATAATAAACTCATACGAAGGAGCAATAGAGCTACTATTAAATGGGAAAAAAGTATTTTTGAATTTAATGCCGTATCCAAGTGAGAAAACACTGAATACTCTTATTTTTGAAAAAATAGGAGAAGATTCGGCACAAAAGGAATATAGCAAAAAGATAGGTGAAATTTTGGAAGAAAACAATAAAAAACGTGACCCTGAGAGTATAAATATTGTAGTGAGTCATGTCTTTGTAAAGGGAAGTGATCCGGAAGGGACTGAACGTTCAATTGAATTTGGAGGAGCTCTTGCAGTAGAGCTGAGGGATCTTCCGAACGCAGACTATATTGCGTTGGGACATATACACCGATGTATGAAGTTTGTAAAGTATAATGCGTACTATAGTGGCTCGCCATTGGAATACAGAGTATCGGAGATGGTGTCTAAGAAACGAGTGTTGCTAGCGAGCCTGGAGCCAGGAAAAGATCCTATAGTCGAAGAGCGTTATATAGAAAACACAAAACCTATAAAACGTTATATAACTGAGAATATAGAAGATGCTATAAGGATAGCAACAGAAAAAAAAGCAGTAAGTGAATGGATATATTTAACTATAAAAACAGATAGAGCTATTAAAAATAGTGAATTACACTCTATAAAAGAGAATAAAAATGTAATCAGCATAGAGCCTATTATCAAGTCATTAGAAAATATATCAGATATGGACTTGGAATCTGATAGTGAAGAAAATATACTCGATGCGTTTAAGGCGTTTTATTATGAAAATACAAAATTGGAAGCAAATAAGGAAACTTTGTCAGTATTTTTAAAATTTTTGGAGGAACAAAAATAATGAAACCTATGAATTTGGAAATAGAAGGACTAAATAGTTTTGAAACTAAACAGATAATAGACTTTGAAAACTTAAGCAAATATGGAATATTTGGAATATTCGGCAAGACCGGAAGTGGTAAATCTACTGTGTTGGATGCCATAACACTTGCACTATATGGAAATATAGTAAGACTAGAATCAAAAAAAGCTGAAGGCATTGAAGAACTTTTAAATATAAATTCGGACAGAATATATGTGAAATTTGAATTTGAATTAGGAGAAGACAAGTATGTACTAGAGAGATTGTACAAAAGAAAAAAGAAAAAAAATGAAAGTGATAAGGTAGAAATAGGAAAAAAAGAATCAAGGCTCATAATAAATGAGGAACAAATATATGAAAAGGTACGCGAGATAAAAGATAAAATAAATGAGATAATTGGACTGAGTTTAGAAGACTTTACAAGAGCGGTTGTGTTGCCACAAGGAAAATTTAGTGAGTTTCTGAAATTAACAGGAGCTGAAAGACGAGATATGCTGGAACGTATATTTAGTTTGGAGAAATACGGTAAATCTTTGCTAACATCTATCAATATAGAAAAAAATAAATATAAATCATTAATAAATGAGTGCAATGCCAAATTATCTGTAAATGAAGAGATAACAGTAGATAAAATAAAACTTATAGATGAAATTTTGGAAGATAAAAGAAAAGAAAAAGAAATAGAAAATAATAATTATAAAGAATTTGAGCTGGAGTATAAAGAAAAAGAAAAAATATATGAACTTGGAAAAGAGAAAGCGGAATATGAAAAAAAATTACAGAAATTAAAAAGTGAAGAAGATAGCTATAAAAATAAAGAAGACAGATTGAATAAAGCTAAAAAGTCAATGGAGATAAAAATTATGTGCAAAGGATATAGTCAAAATGAGAAAGAAAAACTTGACTACGAAAAGCAACAACGGGATTATTTAGGACAAAATAAAATTGAAAAAGAAAAATTGAATATTGTAGCAGCGAAGGCAAAAAGAGCAGAAGAGAATATAAATAAATTAAGAAAACTAATAAAAGAGAACAGAATTGATGCTTCGCAAAGAGAAAAATATAAGATATTAGAACGAAAATTAGAAAATTATGAAGAGGCATTAGTGAAAATAGATACTCTGAAAAGTGAAGAAGAATCAGAAAAGCAAAAATTAAAAAAAATTGATTTTGAATTGGAAAATTTGAATAATGAAGAGAAAAAATTGCAAGAAAGTATATCCAAAATATATAATGTTGATGAAAAAAAGCTTGATGAATTAAAGAAAAAAATATATCAATTGGACTACGAATATGATAAATATACTAAGCTTGAAAAAGAATTGATAGAAAAAGAGGAAAAATATACTAAGATATTGGAAATGAAAAAAAGTATAGACACTAAGATAAAAATGCTTCAAGAAAAACTAGCTGAATATATTTTAGAGGAAAAAAACAGCGCGGCATATTTATTGTCAAAGGACTTAAGTGAAGGGCAAAAATGTATGGTGTGTGGCTCGACACATCATCCTGATCTATTTCATATGAAGGAAAGTATACAAAATATAAATCAAGCAGCAAAAGAGCGACAAACTTGTGAGAAAGAGATAATGGAGCTACGTATAGAAAGTGAAAAATACAATATATCAGAACTGGAAAAGGATATAAAAGAGTTAAAAATGAATCTAGGAAATAAAACAGCGAATATAATACTGGAAGAAAAAAATAAGATTGAGGAAGAGAGTGAAAATCTAGAAAAAGAAAAAATTCTAAATGAAAAAACGAAACTGAAATTGGAGAAATTGACAAATGACTTAAAGGAAAATAAGAATAATATCGAAAAAGAGATATTGATTATAAAATCAAAACTTGAAAACAAAAAAGATGAACTGGAAAAAAATAAAATTATAGTTGAGGGTACAATAAAATTTTATAGAGAAAATGCTATAGAATATTTAGAAAATAATAAAATTTCTGTAGTGAGCCTAAAAACAAAAATACAAGATCTGCGAAGAAGAGAAAAAGAGATAGAAAAATTGCAGGAAGAGGAAGAAAAAGCGTATAATGAGTTTAAAAAAATATCTATAGAAGAAGAGAGTATAGCTAAAAATATTTCAGAAAAGGAGATATTCATAGAAAAAAACAAAATTGAGATAAACCACTTACAACAGTTACTAGAAAAGCAAATGAGTGAAATTGATGACGAGATAGAAAAAATGGGTTTTTTAAGCCGAGAAGAAGTAAAAGATTATTATCTAAAAGAAGAAGAGCTAATTAAATTAGAAAGAGATATCAATGATTATAAAGAAAAATTGAATAATACTACAATTGTCTTTGAAAATTTATCAAAACAATTAGAAAAAGAAGAAATCAGTGATGTAGAATGGTTAAAATTAAAAGAAAAACAAAAAACGTATTTGGAGCGAATAGAAAATTTTATCAAAGAGATAGAACGTTTAAATACAGAAAAAGAAAACATGGAAAAAGTGTGGAATGAAAAAAAACAGATATTAAAAGAAAAAGAAGAATTACACAAAAAACATGATATTATAGAAGATTTGGCAAAATTGATGAGTGGAAATAAATTTGTAGAATTTTTGGCAATAAATAAGCTGAAAAAAATCTCACGTGAGGCATCAGAGCGACTGAAAAAGATAACAAATGGGCGATATATTTTGTGCTTGGATAAAGCCGGAGAATTTTTGATTCGAGATAACTTTAATGGTGGAGTTGAGCGAAAAGTCAATACGCTATCTGGAGGGGAGACTTTTCTTACTTCGCTAAGTCTGGCATTGGCTCTATCAAGTCATATCCAGCTAAAGGGAAAGATCAGGTTAGAGTTTTTCTTCTTAGATGAAGGGTTTGGAACTTTGGATGCAGAATTACTGGATAAAGTAGTAAATTCATTGGAAAAGTTGACCATGGAAAATATAAAGGTTGGCTTCATAAGTCACGTGGAAGAACTGAAAACAAGAATACCTATGAAAATAGAAATACTAGAAGCAATACCTGGTGAGCGAGGAAGTATTGTAAGCTAGAGAAAATATTTGACTCTCCCTAGAAAATACTTATTCGAATTTTTCTAAAATAAAAAGGAAAATACTGGGTAATGTAGTAAATACTTATTAGAAAGAGAAAGGAAATTTAGTTAGCTTGATAGAATAAGGATAAATCAAATGCTATCATCATAGAGTGATTATTTGTGAAAGGAGACTTGAGATGAAAACCAAAGTATTGAAAGCAATAATGTATTTAGGTGGGACAATATTAATCTTGCTAAATATATGGAGTCTTAGAAATAATATGAGGCTAAATAATTTACTAAACACTCCTGAAGCAAAAGAAATAATGAAAAATATCAATATAATGCTTATAATAATATTTGCATTGACATTGGTATTACTCATGTTTTTATTTATATATCTGGCAAGTGGAATGAAAATTCTTGAAAAGATAGGAAAAAATATGTCCGAAGTGAAGAAAGGTAATTTTGATACAGTGAAATGCGGTAAAAAAATTAGCTATTTTACGGAATTTTGTGAGCATTATAATAGCATGCTGAAAAAAGTGGAAGAGATTATATCTTCATTGGAAATTCATAGTAATATATTGTTTGATAATGTAGAAATATTGAAGAATTCAATTGACGGCTTGGAAGGAAGTACAAAATTTCTTAAAGAAAGTACGTCTAATAGCAGTGCTGCTACGGAGCAAATGGCTGCAACAATTGCCACTATAGCCAAAAATACTGATGACATGATGGAAGATATGGAAAAAACTGTTGATTTGGTAGAAAAGACAGGTGAATCTTCTAGTTTAGTAATACAGGAGATGGGCACCATAAAAGAAGTGGTGAAAACAAGCTCGGAAGATGTAATATCGCTTGGTCAAAAAACATATGAAATTAATGAAATAATTACAGTAATAGATGAAATAGCTGATCAAACAAACTTGTTAGCTCTAAATGCAGCAATTGAAGCTGCTAGAGCAGGAGATGCAGGTAGAGGTTTTGAAGTAGTAGCAGAAGAAGTAAGAAAGCTTGCCATAAAAACGTCTGATGCTACAAAAGAGATATATAGCATGATAAAAGATATACAAGGCGAGGCTGGCAAGGTAATAGAAAAAATGAAAAAAGCTAATACAGAGGTAGACAGTGGAGTGGAAAGAGTAAATGAAACTGGTAGCATTTTAGAAAAACTTTTACAAACTTTTGAGAGTTTACAGTCAACTGTATCAACGATTACTTATTCGCTAAAGGAGCAGTCAAATGCCACAGACGAAATAGCAAAACAATCAGATAATGTAAACAATAATGCAGAAGAGACAGCATATATACTTAAGAAAAGTTTTGATGAAATAGCAATAATGTATAAAGAATCAGTAGAGCTTAAAAGTATTTTTAAAAAATTGAATACAGAAAGAAAATCATTAAAAGAAATAAATGATCAACAAAAGAAAGAGACAAACAATAAAGAACATTTTGTAATGAAAGAGAACTTCTTTACAGGAGTAAGGCTGATAGACACAGAACACAAAGGACTATTTGATCAGATAAATAAGCTTATAAATTCTATCGAAAAAGGACAAGCGAAAGATGAAGTAGCAGAAATTGTAGAATTTTTGATAGAGTACACAGAGACTCATTTTGGTGATGAGGAGAAATTGATGAGAGATAACAATTATCCGGAATATGACCATCAAAAAACTTCACATGACAAGTTTGTAGACTTTGTAAAAGACTTGAAAAAAAGTATCGAAATGGATGGAGTGTATCCAGGATTAGCAATTAAAGTCGAAAAATATCTGGGTGACTGGTTGGTAAATCATATACTTCATATGGACAAAAAAATAGGTGAGTATATGAGAAAGATAGGTAAAGCATAGTCTGTTAAAATTACTGGATGAATTAGATAAGAGGCGTGTTTGTGGTGGTACAAGAAAATCCGTATATGTATAAAAATATAATTGATAACTTGGATGACGCAGTGTATTATGTAGATGACAAGCGAAAAATATTGTATTGGAATGAGAAAGCAGAAGAAGTTACGGGATATAAAGCAAGCGAAGTGGTATCAAAATACTGTTGGTCAAATATATTGCAACATATAGACAGTCAGGGGACTCATATATGTACCAAAAGATGTCCGTTGCACCATACTATATTAGACGGAAAAATGCGAGAAAGTCATTTTTATTTGCGCCATAAAGCAGGGCACAGAGTACCTGTATATTTGAAAACTCTTCCTATAAAAGGAAAATATAACGAAGTGAAAGGCGCTATAGAGATATTTAACAATCATTCAGGGCAAGATAGTGTGAAAAAAAAATTGAAAGAATTAAAAAAAATTAATATGTTGGATCCACTAAGCGGACTACCAAATAAAGAATATTTATTAGAGAGTATAAAAAAACAATATAGCAACTACAAAGAAAACAAGCAAAAGTTTTCCATTGCATACTTTAATATTGATAATTTTAAAAAGTTTAATGATAAGTATGGTCGAGAAAAGGGAGACGAAATAATAAAAACACTAAGCAAGACATTTATAAATAATATCAAAGGTGATGACATTGTTGGGCGTGGAGATGGGTTTGACTTTTTAGGTGTTTTTTTGATATCGGATAAATTAAAATTGGATGCGATATTAAATAAATTAAGACTATTGTTAAAAAACACTACAGTAAAGACTAGCAATGGTAAAGAAGATATCTTTGTAACGATATCTGTAGGTGGAGTAGTTGTAAATGAACTTCATTCGCTAGAAGATTTGCTCAAGACAGCTTTGGATTATCTTAAGATAGGGAAAAAGCTTGGGAAAGACCAAGTAAGAGTTTCGGAGATAAGCGTATTATTTGATTTGGAAGAATAAAAAAAACACACGAAAATATTATATATGAATCAATCAAAACTAAAACACATAAAATGGAGGATTACTATGTTAAAAGAAGCGATACATCATCAAATAGAGTCTGAATATATTTTTCCGGTAGACTCGGAAAATCTTGTGATTAGACTGCGTACAAAGAAAAATGATATAGATGAAGTCTATTTAAGGTATATATGCAAATATAAATTAATAGCTGGAGACAAAAAGTTTGATAAAGTACATATGAAAAAATATGCTGAAGACAATTTGTTTGACTATTATGAAGCAGTGGTAAAATATGAGGCGATAAGCTTGTCGTATTACTTCGAACTCACGAAAAAAGGTCAAATTGAAAGCTTTGGGAACTATAAGTTTTATAAGGGTGCACCTAGAGGGGATTTTGATACATTTATTTATGCATACTTATCGAAGAAGGATCTGTATGAAGTGCCAGACTGGTTTCAAAAGTCTATAATTTATCATATTTTTCCGGATAGATTTAATAGAGGATCAAATTTTGCTTCGCAAGATAAGTTTTCGAGTTGGGATAGTAAAGTGAAATGGGATACTTTTTTAGGTGGAAATATAAAAGGGATAACAGAAAAACTGGACTATTTAGAAGACTTGGGGATAAATCTCATATATATAAATCCGCTATTTAAGTCGGATAGCACTCACAAATATGATACAGAAGACTATTATGATATAGATCCTGATTTTGGAACGAAAGAAGAGCTAAAAGAATTGGTTGATGAAGTACATAAGCGTAATATGAGAATACTTTTGGATGGAGTATTTAATCATACAGGAGATGATTTTTTCGCTTTTAAAGATGTAGAATTAAATGAAGAAAAGTCAAAATATAGAGATTGGTATCATATTGATAAATTTCCTGTGAAAAAAAATATAACAAAAAATGCACCAAACTATAAATCGTTTGCATACTATTACAAAATGCCAAAACTTTTAATGGAATCAGAAGAAAGTATTGATTATTTTATAGATGTAATACTGTATTGGATTAGGGAATTTGATATTGATGGCTGGAGAATGGACGTAGCTGATGAAGTCTCTCATAAATTTTGGAAAAGAGTAAGAGATGAAGTAAAAAAAGAGAAAAAGGATGCTGTTATTATTGGTGAGATATGGTATGACTCTCGAGGGTGGCTTAGAGGTGAGCAATTCGATTCAGTTATGAATTATTTGTTTTATTATGCGGTATTGGAATTTTTGGCATATGATGCAATAGACGCAACAGCATTTAAAGATAAATTAGGCTTTATAAAAGCAATATATCGAACACAGGCTTTTGTAAATATGTGTAATCTAATAGGAAGTCATGATACTGCTAGATTTTTGCATAATGCGAAGGAACGTATATGGAAGCTGAAATTAGCAGCAGCATTACAGTTTACTTATCCAGGGGTCCCATATATATATTACGGTGACGAGATAGGAATGACTGGTGGGACTGATCCGGACTGTAGACGAGCAATGGAATGGGATGAAGAAAAACAAAATAAAAATTTGCATAAATATTACAAAACTTTGATAAGACTTCGGAAAGAAAAAAAGGCACTTATGTTTGGGAAATTAGCAGAGTTGACGGACTATTTGGACGAAAATATATTTGCATATGTACGAGAATATAAGAATGAAAAGATATATATATTTATAAATAAAAGTAAAAAAGATAAAGAAATAATGTTAAGTGACGATATTTATGATTTGTTGGAAGAAAGAAAATATAAAAAAATGGAAAAATATATAGTAAAAAAAAGAACTG
>CAZDNU010000517.1:0-1985 GCA_964506865.1 uncultured Fusobacteriales bacterium
GCCGGTCAATTGTTAACAAAGATATTTAATTCGGTTCAGTTGGAAAGAGAGGAGGTATATATCACTAATGTCGTGAAATGTAGGCCTCCGCGAAATAGAAATCCAGAAGAAGACGAGCTAGAAGCATGTAATAGATATCTTGAAACTCAAATAGCATTAATTAATCCAAAATTGATAGTACCAGTAGGAGCAGTAGCGAGCAAATATTTTTTGAAGGAAAAAATGCAAGACGGAATTAGTGCGGTTAGGGGAAAAATATTTGATTGGGATGGCGGGATAAAGATCATACCTATTTTTCATCCAAGCTATCTTTTAAGAAACACAAGCACAAAAGAGGGGAGTCCAAAGTGGCTGACTTGGCAAGATATGCAAAATATAAAAGAGATGTATGAAAACTTAAAAGAGGCTGACTAAAAAGTTATTTGTATTTTAAGGCAAATAGGATTAGAAAATTCTTGTAGCTGTTTGAAAATACACTTTTGGGCATCCTCTTTTAACTTTGTCTCTGGATACATTGAAATAGTTATATGAATTGAAATGTTATATATAATAAAATAGGACAAAGAATAATTTTGAGGAGATTTAAAAAATGAAAAATAAATTGCGAAAAAAAATTCGGAATTTAAGGGAAAATTTAAGTATTGAGGAAGTATTGGGAAAAAGCGAAAGAACTTGCAATAAATTGATAGAAACAAATATCTATAAAAATGCTAAGATAATTATGTCATATATGAGCATAAAGAATGAATTGAATACTCAAGGTCTAAATGCTAAAATACTTTCTGACAAGAAGAAATTATACTTGCCGGTAATAGACAAAAAATACAATATGATTGTAGCAAGAGAAGTAGAAAAGCTTGAAAAAATTTCAAAGGGAATGTATAATATACCGGAACCAAGCAATGGGAAGATAATAGATAAAAATAAAATTGATTTGATTATTGTACCTGGTTTAGTTTTTGATAAAAATGGAAACAGAATTGGATTTGGTATGGGATACTATGATAGATTTTTAAAAGATTATAATGGCAAAACAATAGGCCTTTGTTATAAATTTCAGATAGTAGAAACTATAATAAGTGAAGCACATGATGAAAAATTGGATATGCTGTGTAGTGAGGATGGTATAATTACTCTAAATCAATAGTTGATAGGAGGGAAAAATGGGAAAACGTATTTTAATTGTGGATGATATGGTTTTTATAAGAGCGAGCTTGAAAAAGATACTTGAAAGTGCGGGATATGAAGTAGTGGGTGAGGCTCAAGATGGAGAAGAAGGTGTAGTACAGTACAAAAAACTTTTACCGGATTTAGTGACATTGGATCTAACAATGCCCAAAAAAGATGGACTTCAGGCTTTAGAAGAGATAAAAAAAATCAATCCATCTGCAAAAGTAATAATGATATCTGCAATGGGCCAACAAAAAAATGTATTAAAAGCAATACAGATAGGAGCTAAAAACTTTATTGTAAAACCATTTAAGGCAGATAAGGTTCTGGATATAATAGCACCTCTTTTGAGACAATAAGCGAAAGGAAAAAAATGGAATTTAAAATAAAACGTGATAGTAACTTTTCGATACATATACAGCTAAAAGAACAGATAAAAGGATTTATACTAAATGAAGTAATAGAAAAAGGTTCACAGCTTCCTACTGTACGTCAGCTTGAAAAAATGCTTCGAATCAATAAAAATACTGTATCAAAAGTCTATAAAGACTTGGAGCTAGAAGGTTATGTGTATTCAGTAAAAGGAAAAGGTACTTTTGTAAAAGAAAAGAAGAATACAAAGCAAATAGAGCAGTTTATAAATGATGTGGACATTTTATTGAAAAAAGCTCTAAGACTAGAGGTGAGTTTGGAAGAACTATGGGGAATAATATACTATAGAAGTCAAAAACAAAAGATATATAATCTAGATCAAAGCCAAAAAGGGTTTTTATTTGTAGAGTGTAACATGGAAGCTATAAAGGATTTTGAAGCTA
>CAZDNU010000518.1:0-8040 GCA_964506865.1 uncultured Fusobacteriales bacterium
AAAAGAAGAAAAAATAAAAACCTATATAGGAGAGCGAGGCGTATTTATACGTACTGTATGAGGCAATGTAATAAATAATCTAAAATTGATATAAAAAAGAAAATGGGGTATAATATAATTATGGCAATAAAAGAAAGATTAACTTTGCTGGTAGAGGCAGAAGATGAAGGAAAAAGACTGGACAAATATTTAAATGATGAATTAGATGATTTCTCTAGGTCATATATACAAAAATTAATAAAAGATAACTGTATAACCTTGGGAAATGATAAAAAAGTAAAAGCTTCATATAAATTAAATGCAAATGAATGTATACACATAGATATACCGGAAGATGAGGACTTAGAAATATTAGCACAGGATATGGATCTAGATATAGTATACGAAGACAAAGATATTGTAATAATAAATAAGATAGCTGGGGTAGTAGTTCACCCAGCACCTGGGCATTATGAAAATACTCTTGTAAATGGATTGTTGTATCACATAAAAGATCTATCAGCAATAAATGGAGTAAATAGACCAGGGATAGTTCATAGGTTGGATAAAGATACAAGTGGATTGCTGATAATAGCAAAACATGATGAGGCACATAAAAAACTAGTGGAAATGTTTATAAATCACACAGTAGAAAAAACTTATCTTGCAATAGTAAAAGGAAAAGTAAAACATGAAAAGGCTAGAATAGAAACTCTAATAGGGCGAAATCCTAAAGATAGAAAACAGATGACTGTTGTAGAGTATAATGGGAAAGATGCAATTACAAAATATACTCTATTGGATACAAAAGGCAACTACAGTTTCTTGAAAGTAAATATAGAAACAGGCCGAACTCATCAAATACGTGTTCATCTAAAATATATAAATCATCCAATAGTAGGAGATCAAGTATATGGAAGAAAAACTAGTGATGCTACAAGACAGATGCTACATGCTTACAAGTTGGAGTTTGTACATCCTATTACAAATGAAAAAATGTCAATTATAGGAAATCCACCAAAAGATTTCATGGAGGTAATGCAAAACTTGGATTTGGAATTTGATTTTTCATAGAAGAGAGGGTAAATAATGTCTTTGCTGTATAAGTTTGATAAAAATTATAATAAAATAGTATTAGGTGTAGACGAAGCAGGCAGAGGTCCGTTAGCCGGGCCTGTTGTAGCTTCTGCTGTGTTGATACATGACTATCTAGAAGAATTTGATATGATAAATGATTCGAAAAAAATAAGCGAAAAAAAACGTGAGAAATTGTACAAGACAATAATGGAAAATTGTAGTGTAGGTGTGGGGATAGTATCAGCAAGTGAAATAGATAAACATAATATATTGAATGCTACATTTATAGCAATGAATAGGGCAATAGCAAGTATAAAATCTAATTATGAATTGGTATTGGTTGATGGAAATCAAAAAATACGAAATTTTGAAAATAAACAAGAACCTGTAGTTAAAGGAGATGGCAAGAGTTTATCGATAGCAGCAGCATCAATAATAGCAAAAGTAACGCGAGATAGAATGATGGTAGACTATGCGATAAAATACCCTGAATATAACTTTGAAAAACATAAGGGGTATGGGACAAAGATGCACAGAGAAATATTATTGAAAAAAGGTGCCTGCCCCATACATAGACAGACTTTTTTAAAAAAGATATTAGGTTAGGTGTTTTTGAAATGAGAATAGGTATAAAAAATCCAGAGCTTGCAGAAAAAATATCTCAAAGTCCAAACTTGGATTTGAAAAAAGGAAATGTTATTAATGGAAAAATAATATCAAATAACAAAGGTGAAATACGCATGTCTTTGAAAGGACTAAATATAATGGCAAAGGGACCTGCAGACTTACTTGTAGGTCAAGAGATCAAGCTGTTAGTCGAAGATATGACCGGAGAAAATATTATTTTAAAAATAGTCAAAAATCACGATGAAGCAAGTGAAAAGAATTTAGAAAAAAATATTTTTAGATTGCTAGAAAAGAACTCTCTTAAACTTCCAGAAACAAAGATAAAAGAAATAATAAGGGATTATAGATCCTTACAAGCTAAAGACGAAAAAATAGATCCAGAAATATTAAAAACTTTGATTTTTTTAAAAAAACATGATCTGAATTTTAATGAAAAAATATATAAAAATTTATATGCTTATTTTAAAAAAGAGAATAATAAAGAAATGGAATTAAGTGAAGATTTATCAGAAAATATAAAAAACTCTTTGGGAAAAACAGAACAAGAGATGCAATCATATGAAAAAGGGCAGTTATTAATAAATGCTTTAAATAAAAAAGAGGAAAATGGCATAATAGAGTTTTCTCTTTTTTTCAAAGAGATAGCAAAGAGTGTAGATATAAAAATAAAAAAAGACGAAAAAAATAAAACTTCTGATAATTCAAAGGATATATTTTTTACTTTGAGTTTGGATCTGGAAAAATTTGGGAAAACAGATATAAAAGTAAATAAATACAAAAAAACAGTTAATATACTTTTTAACGTAGAAAAAAATAATGAAAAAATTGAAGTTAATAAAAAAGATCTAGTAGAAAAAATAAGTGGAATTGGATTTGAAATTGGGACGTTTGCAGTAAAAAAAAGAATACGTGATGAAATAGAAAAAGGAGTTAATATAAAAGTATGAAAAAAAAAGCTGTTGGCCTGAAATATAAAAAAGATGAAGATAAAGCACCAAAGATTATTGCAAAAGGTGAGGGTGAGCTTGCAGAAAGAATAATAAAAATAGCAGAAGAAAATGGGATATATATAAAAGAAGATAAGGCATTGGTAGAAATACTGGAAAAGCTAAATATCTATGAAGAGATTCCGGAAGAATTGTATGGCATAATTGCTGAGATTTTATTGTATGTTTATGAAATAGAAAAGAAGGGATAGCTATGTCTGAAAAAGTGCTCGCTCTCAAAATCAAAGATATAAAACCGGGAATGATCATCGGGAAAAGCATAATTGATTCGAATACGGGAAATGTGATTATACGAAAAGGACAGAAACTAACTGGAGATGATGTAAAAAAATTAAGAAAATACTTTGAAGCTAATGCTGTACATAAGTTATCTAGTGTAGAAGCAGAACAAAATATTTTTTTTATGAGAGGCGAAGAAAAATATTTGCCACCTAAGTCCTCAAAATATGTAAAGCAGATAATAAGCGAAGTAACTCAACAAAAAGCAATAAATGTAATGGAAAATGTAATGCGAGATGCTACACTTGGTCAAACTATTGATGCTGATGAAGTAGAAGAAATAGTCGTAAATATAATAGATAATATAATAGAAAATGAAAATGCAGCTATAAATTTGCTAAATATAAAAGATTTTGATGACTATACCTATACGCATTCGGTCAATGTGGCCACAATAGCAATATTTATAGCTACAAAGTTGAAATTGAAAAAAGAACAGCTAGCGCAAGTGGGTATAGGAGCCTTGATGCATGATATAGGGAAGATAAAAATTCCGTTACACATACTAAATAAGCCGGGAAAATTAACAGAAGATGAGTTCAAAATAATGAAACTTCATCCTGTATACACATATAAATTAATAGAAGAAAAAAGTGATATATCAGAAGTAGCAAAGCTAATAGCAGCCCAGCACCATGAAAAATATAATGGGACCGGGTACCCTTTTGGACTAAAGGGAGAGAAGATAAATTACTATTCTAGAATAGTAGCAGTAGCTGATGTATATGATGCACTGACTACAGATAGAGTTTATAGAAAAGCTATGCTGCCTTATGAAGCTATGAAAATAATAATTTCTGGTGCTAAAAATCACTTTGATGAAAATATAGTAAAAACTTTTTTGCAAAATCTATCAATCTATCCAGTAGGAAGTCATGTGAAATTGAATACAGGAGAGACTGCAGTGATAATGCAGGTAGATGAAAAGCATATAATAAGACCGGATATACTTATAATAAAAGATAAAAATGGAAAATTTATTGATCCTTATAAAATAAAATTGCTAACGGATAATACTAGATTTATATCTGGGGCGGCTCCAGTTGAAGAATAAAGTGCAAAATGGACGTAGCTGGGAAATGAAAGTAAAAAAGTATATAGAGAAAGAGGGTTTGACGGCAATAGATGTAAATTACTATAGCAAAAAAGGGGAGATAGATTTAGTAGCAATAGATAAGGATACGTTGGTATTTATAGAAGTGAAATATAGGAGCAGTAATTTATACGGATATGCAGAAGAAACGATCACAAAATCAAAGATAAAAAAAATATATTATACGGCAATAGAGTATGCAAATAAAATAAAATGGTCAAAAAATATAAGGTTTGATGTTGTTGCAATAACCAAAAACAATATAAACTGGATAAAGAATAGTTTTTGGGGGGATGAAATTGGGATTTAGTTGTATGAAATGTGGCTCGAAAGAATATGAAGTAAAAAATATATATGTACCTGAGAAAAGTCCGGGAATACTGAAGGTAGAGTTTGGTTTATATTATATGAAAATATGCTTAGAATGTGGATACTGTGAATTGTACTCACCTAAAATTGTAGATAAGGACAAGGATGATGATGTCGCTGTGGAATATTAGAAAACTTTTATTTTCAGAAGAATGTATAATTTGTGGAAAAGTATGTGATGACAACAATATATATTTATGCTATAATTGCCAAAAGAGTATGAAGTATCAATCGGCAGTAAAAGTGCTTAAAGACAATTTTTATTATATCTGGGATTATAATAGCATATACTCAAAAGTAATTTTAAAATATAAATATGCTAATGTTAAAAATATAAAAGAAATAATTTCAGGCTTAGTAAAGGAAAAAATTTTTTATATTTTGGAAAAAGAAGCAGTAGATTATATAATACCAGTACCGATACATAAAAAAAGGAGAGCTTTGAGAGGGTTTAATCAAACAGAAGAGATACTAAATGCAATGAATTTAAAATATATAAATATAAAAAGATCAGAAAATACAAAGGCGATGTATAAGTTATTGGATGAACAAAAAAGAAAATTAAATATACATGGAAGTTTTAAATTAGAAACAAAAATTAATTTTAATGGTAAAAATATTTTGATATTTGACGATATTATTACTACAGGGACAACTGTAGAAGAAATAATAAGAGTAATAAAAAAAAGCTACAAAGTAAATAAATGTATTGTTTTTTCTATGATGGCAGCAAACACAATCAAGAAATATAATGGAGGGAGATAAAATGGGATTTGACAATTACAAGGAATGTAAAGTTTGTGGGGAATTTTTTATGCAGGTAGGCAAACGTCAGATTTGTCCGAAATGTCTAGAAAGCGAGGACAAGTATTTTAAATTGGTAAGAGATTATTTATATAAATATCCATCAGCATCAGTCGAGGAAGTAGAGGAGCAAACAGATGTATCTGGAGTATTTATAGATGACTGGATAAGATCTGGAAGACTAGAAAACAAAGGGTTTGGGATGAGTTATCCATGTGATATGTGCGGCCGACCTATACATGTAGGCAAGATATGTATGAAATGCCAAGAAGAGCTTGGGGGACTTCAAAGTGGAATGAACAAGAGCAAAATCCAAGAAGGTCTAGATGATGAAGAATTGAAAAGAAATAGAGGTATGTATATATCAGAAAAGAAAAAATAATCTTAAAATAATATTAAAGAAAAGTATAAATGTGTCGATAAATTAAGTAGAAGAGTATAATGTATAATTCATTAGAAAGTGGGGTGAGGAAAATGAAAATCCTTTCAAATTTGATGGCAAATATTTCAAATGTAAATAAAGTGAATAAAAATAATAATGATCCTAAAGTAAATGCAGATAAAAATTCAAAAACATCCTCGTTAAAAAAAGATGAGGTAATATTGTCAAATGAGGCAGAAAAATTTAAAATGCAAAACAAAGAAGAAGTAAACTATTATAAAGCGAGGTTAATGAACATGAAGGAGTCTGGAAATGAAAAATTAGATGCTATAAAGCAAAAATATTCAAGTGGAAATTATTCTGCAGATCTTTCAAAAGTAGCTGATTCTTTTTTAGAATCAAATCCAGGGCTTGTGGATTTATTAAAGTAGATATGAGGCGATAAAAATGTATAAGGAGATATTAGAGTTACTCCAACAGGAATTAAATTTATACAAACAAGAAAAAAACTTGTCGAAAAGTAGATTGCAAGCATTTGAAAATAAAAATTTAGAAAAGCTAAAAGAAGTTATAAATTTGGAAAGAGAAATAAGTATAAATGTAGAGAAAATAGAACAAAAACGTATGGAAAAAGTAAAAAAATATAAGTTAGGTACATTAAAAGAAATAATAAAAGGGCTAGATGACGAAATTTTAAAAAACAAATTTATAAATTTAAGAAAAGATTTAATAGAAATAATTGAAAATATAAAGCAAGATAATCTTGCTTGTGAAAAATACATAGATTTAAATAATAAATTGCTAAAAGAGATGATTAAAAGTCTAAGTGGCAATAAAGAAGTAGGCTATACAAATAAAAAACAAAAAAATATTTTAAATCAAAATAACTTATTGAATAAAAAAATATAGCAGCTGAGATAGCTGCTATTTTTATAAAGGAAGGTGTTTGTTGTGGGAATGATGGGATTAGAAATAGGAAAAAGAGGCTTGCAGTCACATCAAACTGCAATGGATGTAACAGGTCACAACATATCCAATGCCAATACAGAAGGATACAGCCGTCAAATACCTACCATGACAGCACAATATATAGAGGATAGCAAATATGGGACTATGGGAGCTGGTAGTGATGTGACGTCTGTAGTCAGAGTAAGAGATGAATTTTTAGATGATCGTATTACAGAAGAACAAACAGAGAAGTCATATTGGCAGACGAAAGAGACAAATATGAGGCAAATTCAGTATATTATAAATGAACCAACTGATGAAAGTATAAGATTTACCCTAGATGAATACTGGAAATCACTTCAAAATTTGAGTCAGGCCCCAGAAGATATGGCAATGAGAGTAGATGCGAAAGAAAGAGCAAAAGATCTTACTGACACAATAAATAGAAGTTATGATCAATTATATGATTTGCAGATGGATTTGAATAATGAGGTTAAAGTTGTTACTGAAGATGTAAATTCAAAATTACGACAGATAGCGCAGTTAAATGATCAAATTAATAAAATAGAGATTACAAAAGATAGCGCGAATGATTTGAAAGATAAAAGAGACCTTTTGGTAGAAAACCTATCAAAAGAAGTAGATTTAAGAGTCGAAAGAGGGAGTGAAAATGAATTTATAGTCACTATTGGAGGAAGAGCAGCAGTGCAAGGCAACTCATATCAACAATTATCTACTGTAAAAGATACGAAAAGTACTAAAGGATTTCATAAAATAATATGGTCAGATATACCTGACCGAGAAGTAAATATACGAGGCGGAGAATTAAAATCAATAATGGACTTACGAGATGTAGAAACAACGAAATACATGGAAGATTTAGATGAACTAGCCATTGGATTGATTGATCAAGTAAATGATGTAAATTCGTCAGGGTTTGATTTGAATGGGAACAAAGGTGGAGCTTTCTTTGAATCATTTACTACGCAGGATTTTTTGGTAGATAAAAATCAAGACGGAGCAATGGAAATACAGCTTTATAAGTTGCGAGGAAACAATCTAATAGCAGAGCCAAGTGAATACCCCTTGGCAAATGATCCAGATATAACAAGTGGAGCTGGCAAAATAAAATTAAATGGATTTGAAATAAGTTATGATACTTCAGTAGAGAGTATGGAAGATATAGTTGAGAAAATAAATAATGCTAGTTCAGGAATAGAAGCATCGATTGATCCTGATAACAGATTTGTACTCAGAGCTTCTCGAGAAGAAGACTATACGTTTCAAACTATTGAAGATGTAGAAGGTAATTTATTGCAAGAATTAGGAATATTTGTAGACGGTGCCAATATTTTTGATGAAAGAGATGAAAACACATTAGCCAATGTATCAATGGACAGATTAGGGGTCCCAAAAGAAGGGACTGCAATGAGAATGGACCTGGGATTTGTAAATGTAGATGAGATTGCAGCATC
>CAZDNU010000519.1:0-2275 GCA_964506865.1 uncultured Fusobacteriales bacterium
TTATATCAAGTGTACAATAATAAAGAAAATCATTCAACGGAAAATATTTTATTAATATTAAATTATTTTGGACTGGGAACAGCGATAGCTTTAGTATCGAGGATATATCATATACCTGGAGATTTTGATAACTTTTTATTGGTGTGGTATATAGCCATGTTGCCATATGTATATTTATTCAAGTCAAAAACTATTTACTTTTTTAGTGCAGTGATGTTATTATTTTGGTATGCGAGTAGTGGATTTGAGAATAACTTAGGTGTTGTAGGCTTGGCAATGTTTTTAAGTCCTGCCATATATAAGATAAAAATAGAAAAACATAGCTCTGTAACAAAAGTATTTATATATAACTGGCTTATGCTTATATCGACTTTGGCTCTGATAAATAGTTTCGAAAGTCATATTATATTAAGACTATTATTTGGAGCTCTTTTATTAAACGGAATAAAAGAATATTATTTAAATGATATACCCAACAGATTAAATTTATTTAGAATTAGTAGATTTTTTATCATTATTTTACTTGGGATTTTTTCTTTTAAATATATGTTAAATGAAATCTTGCATGAGAGCATAGTCTGGACCTGGGACTTAATTCTTTTAGGTTTAAGTAGCCTGGGAATATATTTTATAAACTATAAAAAAATAGATAAAGACAACACAGTATACTTGTTTATAGGCAAGTTTCTTGTGCTAAGCCTTATATTAAGTGATTTGATATCGGATAGTTTGTGGATAGGGATATATATATTGAGCAATATATTATTCATTGCGTTTGGGATATTTGAAGTATATCAAGGTATACAGCAAAATAAACTAGTAAAACTAAACTATGGTTTATTGGTGATATCGGCCTTTATCCTAGTAAGATTTTTTGATGCATTTGAAAGTATATCTATGCGAGGGATTTTATTCTTATTAATGGGAACTAGCTTTTTAGCGATAAATATGTATTATGGGAAAAAATTAAAAGTAAACAAATAAAAGAAGGGAGGGAGTTACCTATGGAAGATAGGTAGCATCAAGAATGAATAAGCAATTAAAAATAATTATATTATTAATAATATTTTTTATACACTTAACTATAATTTTTTCGGGAATTATATCAAGAGAGAGAATATTAAAAAATGGCAAAGAATATAAATTTAGGGTAAAGCCGATAGATCCTTATGATGCATTTAGAGGTAGATATGTTACACTAAATTTTGATGAAACTCTAACTATATCAGAAAAAAGTAAATTTCAAAAAAATCAAATAGTATATGCTTTATTGAAAACAGACGGCAAGTTTACAATAATAGATAGAATAGTGGCAGAAAGGCCAAAAGGACAGGATTATATAGAAACACGGATAACTTATATCTATAAAAACTCAGTAAGATTAAAATTGCCATTTGATAGATACTATCTGGATGAAAATTATGCAAAAAAAGCAGAAAATGCTTTAAGAGAAGTAAGACGACAATGGAAAAATGAAAATGAAAAAGCTTATATTAAGGTGAAAATAGATAATGGGAAGGCTATAATTGAAGACCTATGTATAGGAGATAAAAATATAATCGAATTTATAAAAGAGAGAGAAAAAGAGTAGCTGTATAGTATTTGAAACACATGTTACAAATAACTAAATAGAAAAAAATGAAAAGAGGAATATTTATGGGAGTTTTTTTAACGATTTTGATCTGTTTGTTTCTTGGATGTAAGAATGATAGTGTAGACGCCGAGCCAGTTGTACAAGACTTGGTATTGTCTGTGCCCACGAACAAAGTAAATGAAGGTGAAAGTATATTACTAGAAGCTTATGCGATATATGATGATGAAAGCACTACAATTGATGGCATCATATGGTCAAGTAATTCAACTGGTACTGCTATTGTAACGCAAGATGGTATAGTAATAGGTGTGTCAGCGGGAGAAGCCCTTATAACTGCAACGAAAGAGATGGTGACAGCTCAAGCAATCATAAGCGTAGAAAAAAAAGAGACTACATTTGAAAAGTTTGAAAAAGTGAATTTAGTAGGAACTATAAATGAATTTTTGCTAGATGAGACAAGTCAATTAACTTATATGGGGAATGGAATATATGAAACAGAATTGATAGCACCATCTCCGTCAGAGGAGTCCTGGGTACTTGATGAGGGAGCGAATCAAGCACTGAAGTTTGTAGTAAATGAAGACTGGGAAAGTAGCTATGTAGCAGATACAGATGGTACGTTGCGAGTGGCAAATGGCATGGAAAATATATACGTAACTTGGGTTGAAGGTAAAACTTATA
>CAZDNU010000520.1:0-4629 GCA_964506865.1 uncultured Fusobacteriales bacterium
AAGATTATTATAAATTTATAAAATATTTAAAGTTAAATCAGATCAAAAAAATTAATTCCAATATCCAAAAAAAACTAGACCAACAATACAACAACAATATCATAAAACAGGTGATTGAGTTCAAACCGGATATTTTTTTTTCGCTGAATGGCCGTTTTTTTCCAGACACGGTGAAATTTATTAAAAAAACAGGTATTAGAACTGTATGCTGGGTAGCAGATTATCCATTTGATTCTACCCGCTTCAAATATTTTCCCTATTCACTCAAATATTTCGATTATCTATTCTTAGGAGAAATGTTATGGGAGATAAGTATAAAAAATATTGCTCCTAATTCAAAAATCATTTATTTGGTAGGAGCATACAGCCCGGAGCATTTTAAACCAACTCATTTGACAAAAGAGGATATCGATGAATACAAATGTGATATGTCATTTGCAGGTGCTTCATATGGCTTTAAAGCAGAGGGAGCCTACCGAGCCGGAATACTCTCCCAAATCAGTGATCTGGGTTTAAAAATATATGGGGATATAGGATGGAAAAATGAAATAGTGAAATATCACCCAAATCTTAAAAAATGTTATGCAGGAAAAAGATTGGGATTCGATGATCTAAACATACTTTTCCAGACTTCAAAAATTAATCTTAATCTTCCCAATCCTCAATGTATATCAACATTCCAACAACGGACATTTGAAATTGCTGGATCAAAGGGATTTCAACTTGTTGATTATAGAACTGATATTTATAAATATTTTAATGAGGATGAGCTGGTTTGTTTTTTTGATATTAATGACTTACAGGATAAAATAAAATATTTTCTAAAAAATCCTGAAAAAAAAATAAAATACATTGAAAATTCATTCAAAAAAGTACAAAAAGAACATACCTATGAGAAGCGAGTGAAAGAGATGTTTGAATTTATGGAATAATATTTAATATAAAATATATTTAACATTAGTTTCCTGTTATAACTCAAATAATTTCACTTGTTAAGAAGAAACATCCTTTTGAGTCGTGTAATCAAATTCCGTAAGTAGTAGATAAGTAGGCTTCACTGAAAAACTCTTTAACTCTTAATATCTTATTGATAATAATATTGTTATATGATATATTACAGTCTATATTTAAGGTCAAAATGCAAGTTTTTCATACTCATGCCTTCAAAATCTTACACTTATGCACGGAGATTTTAAGCATGTACAAGAACAAAGACTGCATAACACAACTTTTATTCCCGTCACTTTGGGACAAACTCTAATCTTAATCCTTGGGAAGAGCTTGAGGAAGAGTATGCGAAGCATTTTTCAGATCGTGGGCGTCCGGCCACCGATGTGCAGCTAATCATCGGATTACTGCTTTTGTCGCATATGTCCGGGCTATTCGATGCAGGATTGGTGAAGGAAGTTTTGGAGAATCCGTACATGCAGGCGTTTTGCGGTTTTGAGCATTTTGAGACGGATGACATATTGGATTCCAGCACACTGACGAGGCAGCGAGAGCGTTTGGGATTGGAGTTTTTTAAGACACTGGAAGAGAAGACATATAAGCTATTAATAGATCGCAAGATCATCAAGGCAAAGGGTATGCTGGTTGACGCGACTGTGTTTCCTGAAAACATCAAGTATCCCAATGATGTGGGGTTGCTCAACGATGTGAGGGAATGGTTGGTAAGAAACGTTAAGCGAATCGGCAAATCCATAACCAAGAGATACCGCACCTACAGCCGCACGGCACGGAAGGATTATTTTAATTTTTCCAAAAAGCGGACCAAGACCTAAGAGACGGTCCGGACAGCAGTGATTATTTAAAATGACTTCAAGAACATTAGTAATCAAAAAAACATCAATAGAAGAGAAAATCAAAGATGTTATTTCCATACTTATTCTTTTTTTCGCTACTATTTTTGTTGTCTATTTTCTTCCAAAATCAATTGGAAATCTCTTTATCTTATTTGTTTTAATGTTATTTTTTAAATCTGATAAAGATTACCTCTGGCTTGCTTATTTTTTTATATTGATGATAGACCCCGGCAACTTTTTTTTCAACAATGATTTGAATGCCCCATTTCGTTTGCCCATATTCACATTATCAACCGGAATATCTTTATCCACCAATGATATATTTATGTTTGCTGCTCTCATAAAGGCAATAGCTTCAAAGAATAATTATCGATATATTCTTACAAAACCTATCTTATTGATATTGATTTATGCTTCCTTTCTGCTTCTGATTTCCGTAACCATCTACGGAAGTTCTTTTGATAATTTAATTTTTTATCTGAGAAATTTTACTTATTGGTCCTACTTCATTTCGGTTGCCTTTTTACTTAAAGGGTGGGATGACGTAACTAAATTTCTCTATCTGTTGTTTCCCTTTGTATTTATGGTTTTCTTTTTTGGAATCTACTTTTATATAACCGGACATTATTTTGTTGAGCTCTTTAATCCAGGACCATTAAGAAGTATTTTTTTAATTGGCATGGAAGGAACAAGAAGGTGGAATGGGATTGGCTCTGAATTATTGTTGCTGTGTTTCATTGGATCCTTAAGTCTTTCTATTTTACATAAAAATGAAAATAAATATCTGATTTTGGTCGGATTTTCCAGCTATTTCGTTATACTACTGACTGCAACCCGGATTTGGTTTGTAGTTTTTACGCTTATCTTATTGACTTTTTTATATAAATCAAAAAGGGTATTAAGAAAATTGGCAGCTCCTTTTGTTTTTATGTTGATCATTTTTATAATAGTAATAAATTTTAATCCCCAAGTCTTATTTAGTTTTTCCAAAAGCACAGAAAGGATTACCTCAGTATTTGAGTTTACTCAGCCGGGATCCATGGTAACTCAAGAAATTAAATATAGAATGGAAAGTCATATGCCCAAAGTTAAGAAGGCAATTGCAGAGAATCCTTTCCTAGGCTGGGGATTTTCAGACATGGCCAAGGCATCTTTAAATAATGATGTGGGGAATTTTTCTCTCATTGCACAGGTAGGGATATTTGGATTTATTCTTTTTGCTTATTTTTGGTATAGGTACCTCAAAATCATGTTTAAAATAAAGAATAAATTTTACAAGAATAGTCTTTACAGATCTGTTTTTTTAATATTCATAGCAGCTTTTCTGGGATTTTTAATAGCCCACTTTACCACCCATCTTTTTTTTAGCATCTCTCTTGTATCAGTATCAACTTTTTTCCTTTGTTTTTTCATATATTTTTCAGAGTGTTTTATTAGACTTTCTCTGAAAGAATCAAAAAGGATAAATTATCAAAAGAATAAGGATTTAAAGCAATAACCTTATGAAATATTATATATATTAATGAAATAATTAAGTTTACCAATGATAGACAATACCAGTAATCAAAAAATATTAATTTAAGTATATTAAAATCGGGGCAATGAATTAAAGAAATTTATATAAAGACAAAAAATATAGATTTACACTCAAATTATAAATATTTGTTGAAACTATAAATATGGCTAGTAAAAAATTTAAAATCATTGAGCTCACCTTTCTTCCGGTAAATAGTGATGAGTTGGAAAGGTGCAAAGGGACTGATTATTGGTATTTATTTGGATGGTCAAGTGTATATGCCAGACGTTTAGCAAAAAAATATCCAAATTTGGACATAGAAAATTGGAGAACGGATTTGGATGTAGAAAGAACAGTATTAAAAGAGTTTCTTGGTGTAAAAGCAGTTGTATTTCCATATAAAAAACCTTTTATCAAAAATGTATTGACTTGGGAAATGATAAAATTGCTGAAAAAATATCAAAAAGAGTATAAAGTAATATTACATTTTTATAGTCTATATAATATATATTACAATTTATTTATTCCATATATATTACCAAAATGTTATTTAGTATTATCTCACCATGGAGGATGTCCACCGGATAAAAATTCTATAGAAGATTGGTTTAAAAGAAAAATTTATTTTTCTTCAATTAAACATTTTGACGCTGTCACATATATATCAAACAGAACTAAGATTTTTTTAGACAATATTTCTCTTAATACAAAAAGATATTTCTTGCCAGTTGGCGCTGATTTTAATTTTTTTAAACCAATTGATAAAACGGTTGCAAGAAAAAGTTTGGGACTTGATATAAATAAAATATATGCAATTTATGTAGGAAATTTTTATCGAATCAAAAGTGTTGATTTAATTTTGGAAACTTATTATCAATTAAAGAAAGAATATGAATTTTCTATAATTTTTATTGGTGGAAAAAATGATAAAAAAAATGATTTATATGAAGATGTCACTAAATCCGGCTGTCCATATTATGGCTATCAACCCTGGGATATACTGAAATATTTTTATGCAGCGGCTGATTTCTATATTCACCCTGCTTTTCACCCTGATTTTGGAGGCTTTGATACAACATTACAAGAAATTATGGCTATGAACAGGCCAGTTTTAAGTAGCCAATTAAGTTATTTGGATTTTGATCACTCTGAGTTGGGGATTACATTAGATTCAGAATCAGAAATTATTGTAAAAACAAAGTTGATGATAAATAATTTTAAAAAATTTAAAAAAGTACGAGAAATTGCCATAAAGGAATTAGACGGAAATACTAGCATCATAGATTGTTACTTTTTACAATAAATTGAATT
>CAZDNU010000521.1:0-15479 GCA_964506865.1 uncultured Fusobacteriales bacterium
CCTACAACTTCTTTTTCGATTCCTTCAACTGTTATTTTGTTGTTTCCCTCTACTTTGAAGTCTATGCCATCAATAGGGGCTATTTCTACAGGATGTGAATAACCTAAAGATAAAGTAAGTCCTTTTCCTTTGGCAGCTACTCTATATCCTACCCCGATAAGTTCCAAGCTTCTAGAAAAACCTTCACTCACACCAATGATCATGTTAGCTATAAGAGCTCTTGTAGTACCATGCAATGATCTTACTACTGGTGTATCGTTTGGTCTTTCTACTACAATTTCATTTTCTTCTTGTTTTATACTTAAATCTTTGTTAAATTCTTTTGTCAAAGTACCTTTCGGCCCCTTTACAGTTACTGTACCATTATCTATAGTAACCGTAACTCCATTAGGAACAGGTACCGGTTTTTTACCTACTCTTGACATTATTAGGCACCTCCTAAATTTACTTTTGTGCTATTACCATACGTAGCACATTACTTCTCCGCCAACATTTTCGCTTACACATTTTTTACCAGTAATTACACCTTTTGGTGTAGATACAATAGCTATACCAAGTCCTCCAAGAACTTTTGGCATGTCAGCTACTCCGCTATATACCCTTCTTCCTGGTTTAGATACTCTTTTCATACCTTTGATTACTTTTTCTTTTCCAGAATATTTCAAATATACTCTTATATTTTTTATATTACCATCTACTATTTCTTTATAATTTAATATATATCCTTCATCTTTTAAGATTTTTATTATAGCTTCTTTTTCGTTCGAAAAAGGAATGTCAACTTTCTCATGATTCGCAGTACTTGCGTTTCTTATTCTTGTCAACATATCAGCAATAGGATCTGTTAAATACATATTATAATTTCCTCCTTCCTACCAACTAGACTTAGTTACTCCAGGAATTTTCCCTTCCCCTGCAAGTTTTCTAAATATTACTCTGCTTATTCCAAATTCTCTCATATACCCTCTTGGTCTTCCATTTAATTGACATCTATTTCGAAGTCTCGTAGGAGAAGCATTTCTTGGCAGTTTAGAAAGAGCTATCACTGCTTCTCTATCACCTTTTTTTGCTCTCGCTTTCAATTCTTCTCTTTTGGCAGCATATTTATCCACTGCTTTTTGACGCTTAATTTCACGTTCAACCATTGCTTTTTTTGCCATAAATTACTTACCTCCTTTTTTGAACGGCATTCCAAATTCCGTCAATAAAGCCTTACCTTCTTCATCAGTTTGAGCAGAACTTACAATAGTTATACTCATTCCAAAAGTTTTTTCTACTTTATCATAATCTATTTCAGGAAATACCATTTGTTCTCTAATCCCTATTGAGTAATTTCCTCTTCCATCAAATGCTTTGTCTGAAACTCCTTCAAAATCTCTTACTCGCGGTAAAGAAATACTTACTAGTCTATCTAAAAATTCGTACATTCTTTCTTCTCTTAAAGTAACCTTGGCACCGATAGGCATTCCTTGTCTCAATTTAAATCCTGCTTCTGATTTTTTTGCTTTTGCTATGATAGGCTGTTGACCTGTTATATCTCTCAAGTCATTGACAGCTGCGTCTATTAGCTTAGAGTTTTGTGTTGCTTCTCCAACTCCCATATTTACTATGATTTTATCTAATTTAGGTACTTGCATTATATTTTTGTATCCCATTTTAGACATCAACGCAGGAACTATCTCTTTTGTATATTTTTCCTTTAATCTAGGGATGTATTTGTCTGCCACTTAAGTTTCCCTCCTTTATTTATAAAATTTCTCCGCTGACTTTTGAATATCTTACTTTTTTTCCATCTTCTAAGAATTTATATCCTACTCTTGTTGGTTTCCCTGCTTTTTCATCAAAAAGCATTACTTTTGATGAATACATTGGAGCTGATTTTTTTACAACTCCGCCTTGTGGGTTCATTTGAGTCGGTTTAATACGCTTAGTTACCATATTCAATCCTTCAACTATTATTTTTCCTTTTTTAGGAAATACCTTTACCACTTTTCCCGTTTGTCCTTTATCTTTTCCAGATATTACATATACTGTATCTCCAGTTTTTACATGTATCTTTTTAGGCACAAATTTCACTTTAGGCTTTGCCACGTGTCAGTCCCTCCTTCCAATTATATAACTTCTGGAGCAAGAGATACTATTTTCATAAAATCTTTCGCTCTTAGTTCTCGTGCAACAGGTCCAAATATTCTTGTTCCTCTTGGTTCGTTGTTTTGATTCAAAACAACTGCTGCATTATCGTCAAACTTTATATATGATCCGTCTTTTCTTCTTATTTCTTTTCTTGTTCTTACTATTACGGCTGTTACAACGTCACCTTTCTTTACGTTCCCTCCGCTGATAGATTCTTTAACCGATGCCTTTATAAGGTCTCCAATTTTTCCATTTTTTCTTTTCGACCCACCTAATACTCTTATACACATTAGTTTTTTTGCACCAGAGTTATCCGCTACATTAAGTACCGATTGTTGTTGTATCATTGAGTTTACCTCCTCCCAGAAACTATTTTGCTTTTTCTAGTATTTCCACTATTCTCCATCTTTTATCTTTGCTTAGTGGTCTAGTTTCCATAATTTTTACTTTATCGCCAATTTGACATATATTATTTTCATCATGTGCTTTATATTTTTGAGTTCTTTTTACTCTTTTTTTGTACATAGGGTGTACTTGTGTTATAGTCTCAGAAACGACAGCTGTTTTGTCCATTTTGTTCGAAACAACTATTCCTTCTCTTACTTTTCTAAAATTACGAGCTTCCAAATATTATCCCTCCTTATTAGCCAATTCTCTTTCAGTAAGAACTGTCTTAATTCTGGCAATATCTCTTTTTACTTGTCTGATTTTTGCTGAATTTGCCAATTGTCCCAATGAAAGTTGAAATTTCAAGTTAAATAACTCTTCTTTTAAATCTTTGCATTGGCTTTGCAAATCTGATGTAGATAAACCTTTTATTTCGTTGAATCTATCCTTAATCTTCATTTACATCACCACCGTTTTCTTTTTTTACAATTTTGCATTTTATAGGTAGCTTGTTTGCCGCTTTTCTTAGGGCTTCTTTTGCTAACTCTTCTGTTACGCCCCCAACTTCAAACATAATTCTACCTGGTTTTACAACTGCTACCCATCCTTCTACATTACCTTTACCTTTACCCATACGTGTTTCTGCAGGAGTCTTAGTAATTGGTTTGTCAGGAAATATTCTTATTACAACTTTACCTTGTCTTTTAAACGTTCTATTTAAAACGATTCTACAAGCTTCTATTTGTCTATTTGTAATCCAGCTTGGTGCTTGAGCTTGTAGTCCGTAGTCTCCAAATGCAACAGTATTCCCTCTTTGGGCTTTACCTTTCATTCTTCCTCTAAATTGTTTTCTATGTTTCGTTCTTTTTGGCATTAACATACTATGCTTCTCCTCCTTCCTTCTTCGTAGGAAGCACTTCACCATGGAAAATCCATACTTTTATTCCGATTTTACCATAAGTAGTGTCTGCTTCTGCTGTAGCATAATCAATATCTGCTCTTAGCGTATGAAGAGGTACTCTTCCAGACATATTCCATTCTGTTCTTGCAATCTCAGCACCGTTCAATCTTCCAGAAACAGATACTTTTATTCCTTGAACTCCTGATTTTTCAGCTCTCATTATAGCTTGATTCATCGCTCTTTTAAATGCAATCCTTTTTTCGATTCCGTTTGCAATGCTTTCTGCTACCAATTGAGCATCTTTTGAAGGATTTTTCACTTCTTGTACTTTTATAAGTATCTTTTTACCTGTCATTTTTTCTAATCTTTTTTTCAAGCCTTCTATTTCAGAACCTTTTCGTCCGATAAGAATTCCTGCTTTTGCAGTATGTACTAAGATTACCACTTGTGATGGTGATGTTCTTTCTACTACAATTTTTGCTATTCCTGCATGATAATAGTTTTTCTTTATATAATCTCTCAATTTTACATCTTCATGGAAATAGTCTAAATAATTCTTTTTATCTGCATACCATATAGAGTCCCAAGTTCTTGTTATACCAAGTCTTAATCCTCTTGGATCTACCTTTTGGCCCACTTAACTATCCCTCCTTTTTTTCGCTTACAACAACTGTAATGTGACTTGTCTTTTTATGGATGATATCAGCTCTACCCATTGCTCTTGGTTTTACTCTTTTCATCCTTGGTCCTTCATCTATCATTATTTTTTCTATATAAAGCTTTTCTTCGTCCATGTCAAAGTATTCGTCATTTATTGCGTTTGCAGCAGCTGAACGAACTACTTTTTCTATAAGTTTTGCAGCTTTTTTATTTGTAAATCTAAGTACGTTTAAAGCATCTTCCACATATTTTCCCCTTACAAGGTCTGCAACCAATCTTGCTTTTTGCGGAGAAAGTCTCACCATTTTAGCCTTTGCTGTAGGAAGCTCATGCTTTCTTGTACCTTTGCTTTTATTAGCCATTTATAAATGATCCTCCTCTCATTATCTTTTCTTTGCGTCTTTACCATGTCCGTGATATGTTCTTGTTGGCGCAAATTCTCCTAATTTATGTCCTACCATTTCTTCAGTAACATAAACCGGTATATGTTTTTTTCCATTATATACAGCAAACGTATGTCCTATAAATTGAGGGAAAATTGTTGATCTTCTCGACCATGTTGTGATAACTTGTTTTTTCCCTTCTCCCATAGCTTCAACTTTTTTTATCAAATATTGGTCTACGAAAGGACCTTTTTTTAATGAACGAGCCATTTATTTCCTCCTTCCATTACTTCGATTTTCTTCTTCTTACAATAAATTTATCGCTAGGCTTCTTACCTCTTGTCTTCTTCCCTAATGTCGGTTTACCCCAAGGTGTTACAGGTGATTTTCTACCTATTGGACATCTTCCTTCTCCTCCACCATGCGGATGATCACAAGGGTTCATTACTGATCCTCTTACATGAGGTCTTCTACCTTTATGTCTATTTCTTCCAGCTTTTCCTATACTTACAAGACTGTGTTCAGCGTTTCCAACTACTCCTATTGTCGCAGAACATTCTTTATGAATAAGTCTTAACTCACCTGATGGTAGCTCAACGTGACAATAAGTCCCTTCTTTTGCTACTAATCTTCCGTTTGTTCCAGCAGATCTTATCAGTTGTCCGCCTCTTCCAGCTTGTAATTCTAAGTTATGTATCTTTGTACCTACAGGCATCTCTTTTAGTTTCATAGAGTTTCCTGGTTTGATATCTGCATTTGGTCCAGCCAATACAGTATCTCCTACTTTTAGGCCTCCTGGAGCTAGAATATATCTCTTTTCTCCATCAGCATACACCAACAAAGCTATGTTTGCGGTCCTATTTGGATCATATTCCAAAGAAGCTACTTTAGCTGGTATATCTAATTTATTTCGTTTGAAATCAATTATTCTATAAAGTCTCTTGTGTCCTTTTTGCTTGTTTCTACACGTTCTATGACCATAGTTGTCTCTACCATAAGCACTTTTTAGCGGTGCTGTAAGACTTTTTTCAGGTCTTTTATTTTTGTCAATTTCTGTATTTACAAGTACTGACATATGTCTAGTACCATTAGTCATTGCTTTAAACTTTTTAATTGGCATTTTTTAATCTACCCTCCATTCATCTTTGGTTTAAACGCCTTCAAAATAAGTAATTTGGTCTCCTTCTTTAAGCTTTACAGTTGCCTTTTTTATCAAAGGAGTCTTATATTCTTTCATTCCATATCTTTTTGTTGTAGGCTTTATATTTAAAGTGTTTACTCTTTCAACTTTCACATTAAATATTTTTTCTACTGCATTTCTTATTTCAAGTTTGTTTGCTCTTTTATCCACTTCAAAAGTGTACTCATTATTTTGTCTTCTAATCATTTCTGATTTTTCTGTTACTATTGGTTTTTTTATTATATCGTAGATATTCATCTTATGCAAGCACCTCCTCGATAGATTGCAGTGCATCTTTTGTTATTATTACTTTATCTTGTTTTAATAACCAAAACACTCCTAAATACCCTACTTCTACTATCATAGTATCTTTTATATTTCTTGAAGATAAAAATGCATTATAATCATTGTCATCCATAAAATCTTTTAATATGAAAAGTTGTTTTTTAGATCCTACTTTACTTAGGAAATCAACCATTGTCTTTGTCTTAGGTGATTCCATTTCAAATTTATCCACAACTATTATATTGCCTTCTTTTACTTTTTCAGAAAGTGCTGATTTTATTGCAAGTAATCTTGCCTTTCTATTTACTTTTTTTGTATAAGATCTTGGTTGCGGTCCAAAAGTAACTCCCCCACCAACAAAATGAGGTGCTCTTATAGATCCTTGTCTTGCTCTTCCTGTTCCTTTTTGTCTAAAAGGTTTTCTTCCTCCACCTCTTACCATAGCTCTTGTCTTTGTAGCTGCTGTTCCTTGTCTTGCATCAGCTAGTTCAGCCACAAGAACTTCATGTAAGATTGCTTTATTAGGCTCTATTCCAAATACATCATTATTTACTTCTATAGTATCTATTTTGTCGCCTGTCATATTATATAAATCCAATGCTGGCATTTAACTTTTTCCTCCTTCCGATAAAGCTATTAGTATTTTTTTACTGCAGGTTGTATAACTACATAACTTTTTTTAGCTCCAGGAACTGCTCCTTTTACTAATACAAGATTGTTTTCTGCATCAACTTTTACTACTTTTAAGTTTTGAACTGTTACTTGATCTCCACCTAATCTTCCTGCCATCTTTTTACCTTTGATTACTTTTGAAGGAGTTGCACTCTGCCCTATCGAACCTGGTGTTCTATGTGCTCTTGATACTCCATGAGTTTTTCTGTTTCCTCCAAATCCATGTCTCTTCATAACTCCGGCAAAACCTTTTCCTTTTGAAGTTCCAGTGATGTCGATATAATCATAATCTGATAAGATATCTACTTTGATCTCTTGTCCAAGTTCATATCCATCTACTGTATCCATTTCAAATTCTCTTATAAATCTCTGTGGTTTTACCTTTGCTTTGTCAAAGATTCCCATCATCGGTTTTGTTGTAAGTTTTTCTCTTTTTTCGTCAAACCCAATTTGAAGCGAAGTATATCCTTCTTTTTCTTCTGTTTTCTTTTGAAGAATATAGTTTGGTCCAGCTTGTATTACTGTTACTGGTATCAATTCTCCATCTTCAAATACTTGTGTCATTCCGATTTTTTTTCCTAAAATTCCTAACATATTGCACCTCCATATATTGGTTGAAGCTTTCCTCCAACTTATATCATCCTACTTACGCTTGCTTTATTTCTATTCCTACTCCAGCAGGAAGATTCACAGATGTAAGCGAACTTATTGTTTTTTGATTTGAATTTTGTATTTCTATCATTCTTCTGTGCACTCTCATTTCAAATTGTTCTCTAGAGTCTTTGTTTACATGCACTGATCTAAGAACAGTATATTTTTTTATCTTTGTCGGTAACGGCAAAGGTCCTGCTATAGCAACACCGCTTTTTTTAGCTGTTTCTACTATCTTCTTAGATGATTGATCTAACAATTTATGATCATATGCTTTTAAATATATTCTTATTTTATTAGAAGCCATTTAGCTTTTTTGCACCTCCTGTTTAAATATCTGTTATGCAGAGATAAATATCCCTGCATAACATTTAATCTAAAGAAATTATTCGATTATTTCAGCAACTACTCCTGCTCCTACTGTTCTTCCGCCTTCTCTGATTGCGAATTTTCCACCTTTTTCCATTGCGATTGGGTGTATTAATTCTATTTCCATTTCGATATTATCTCCTGGCATTACCATTTCTACTCCATCAGGCAATTTGATTGATCCTGTGATATCTGTCGTTCTGAAGTAAAATTGTGGTCTATATCCTGTAAAGAATGGTGTATGTCTTCCACCTTCTTCTTTTGTCAATACATATACTTCTGATTTAAATTTTGTATGCGGTGTGATTGATCCTGGTTTTGCTAATACTTGTCCTCTTTCTACGTCTTCTTTTTTGATTCCTCTTAGCAATGCTCCCAAGTTATCTCCTGCTTGACCTTGATCCAACAACTTTCTAAACATTTCTATTCCTGTACATGTTGTTGTCTTTGTATCTTTTATTCCTACTATTGCTATTTCGTCTCCGACTTTTACTATTCCTCTTTCTACTCTTCCTGTTACTACTGTTCCTCTTCCTGTGATCGTAAATACATCTTCTATCGGCATCAAGAAGTCTTGATCTACTGGTCTTTCTGGTGTTGGTATATAGTCATCTACTGAGTCCATTAATTCTAATAATTTTTCTTCGTAGCCTGCATCCCCTTCTAGTGCTTTTAGTGATGATCCTGCTACTACTGGTACGTCATCTCCTGGGAATCCATATTCACTCAATAATTCTCTTACTTCCATTTCTACTAATTCTAATAATTCTTCGTCATCTACCATATCTACTTTGTTTAAGTATACTACTATGTATGGTACTCCTACTTGTCTTGCTAGCAAGATATGCTCTCTTGTTTGAGGCATTGGTCCATCAGCTGCTGATACTACCAATATTGCTCCATCCATTTGTGCTGCTCCTGTGATCATGTTTTTTACATAATCAGCATGGCCTGGACAATCCACGTGTGCGTAGTGTCTTTTTTCTGTTTCATACTCTACGTGTGCTGTGTTGATTGTGATTCCTCTTTCTTTTTCTTCTGGTGCAGCATCTATTGAAGCATAATCTTTCGCTGTTGCGAAGCCTTTTTTCGATAATGTTAATGTGATTGCTGCTGTTGTTGTTGTTTTCCCGTGATCTACGTGACCTATTGTCCCTATGTTTACATGCGGTTTCGTTCTTTCAAACTTTGCTTTTGCCATTGTATCTATACCTCCTAAATTATTAATTATTGATTATTGATTTTATTAACTGTTTCTCTCTTCTATTATTTGCTTAGCTATGTTGTTTGGAACTTCTTCGTAACTTCCAAATTCCATAGAATAGTTTGCTCTACCTTGAGTTTTTGATCTAAGATCCGTAGCATATCCAAACATTTCTGACAACGGAACTTTTGCTGTAACAATTTTCGCTCCATTTCTGTCTTCCATACCTTGAATTACTCCTCTTCTTGAGTTTATGTCTCCGATAACGTCTCCCATATACTCTTCTGGAGTTACTACTTCTACATCAAATATTGGTTCTAGTATAACTGCATTTGCTTGTTTTGCACCTTTTTTAAAAGCCATTGATCCTGCTATTTTAAATGCCATCTCAGATGAATCAACATCATGGTACGAACCATCAAATAATGTTATTTTGATATCTTGTATAGGATATCCAGCTAAAACTCCACCTTCAAGAGCTTCTTGTATACCTTTGTCTACTGCAGGTATATATTCTCTTGGGATTGCTCCTCCTGTAATTTTGTTTACAAATTCGTAACCTTTACCAGGGTTTGCTTCCAACTCTATCCAAACGTGTCCGTATTGTCCACGTCCTCCACTTTGTTTTATATATTTTTGTTCTTGTTTTGCAGAACCTGTAATAGTCTCTCTGTAAGCAACTTGTGGTTTTCCTACATTTGATTCTACTTTAAATTCTCTTTTCATTCTATCTACAAGTATTTCCAAGTGAAGTTCGCCCATTCCAGATATTATAGTCTGACCTGTTTCATCATCAGTCTTTACTCTAAATGTAGGATCTTCTTCTGCAAGTTTTTGAAGAGCGACACCCATTTTTTCTTGGTCAGCTTTTGTTTTAGGTTCCACTGCTACCGATATAACCGGCTCTGGGAATTCCATTTTTTCAAGTATTATCGGGCTATCTTGCGCACAAAGAGTATCTCCTGTAGTTGTATCTTTCAATCCAACTGCTGCAGCGATATCTCCACAGTACACTGTATCTCTTTCTTCTCTTTTGTTCGCATGCATTTGAAGTATTCTTCCGATTCTTTCTTTTTTCCCTTTTGTAGAGTTTAATACATAACTCCCTTTGTCAAGTGTTCCTGAATACACTCTAAAGAAAGCTAATTTTCCTACAAATGGGTCTGTCATGATCTTAAATGCTAAAGCAGAAAAGTCTGCTTCATCTTTTGGTTCTCTCGAATCAGGTTCTTCTGTATTAGGTGTCATACCTTTTACGGCTCCTATATCAATTGGCGAAGGCATATAAGCTAGTACCGCATCCAACAATGGTTGTACACCTTTGTTTTTAAATGCTGTCCCACAAAGACAAGGTACTATTTCATTTGCAATAGTCGCCCTTCTAAGCGCTGCTTTCAATTCTTCCTCTGTAATTTCTTCACCTTCAAGGTATTTCATTGTTAATTCTTCGTCAGTTTCAGCTATTGCTTCTACCATTTTTTCTCTATATTCTTTGGCTTTTGCCTGTAATTCTGATCTTATCTCTGCTGTCTCATACGAAGCACCCATGTCTTCTGTTTTCCACAACAATTCTTTTCTTGATATTAAATCTATTACACCTTCAAAATCTTCTTCTGCTCCAACAGGTATTTGTATAGGAATGGGATTTGACCCCAGCTTATCTTTGATGTCATTTACACACATTTCAAAGTCTGCTCCTACTCTATCCATTTTGTTAAAGAACGCCATTCTAGGCACTCCGTATTTGTCAGCTTGTCTCCAAACTGTCTCAGACTGTGGTTGAACTCCGTCAACCGCTGAAAATACTGCAACTGATCCATCTAGTACTCTTAACGATCTTTCAACTTCCACAGTAAAGTCCACGTGCCCTGGTGTGTCTATTATATTAATTCTATGATCTGCCCAGAAACATGTTGTCGCAGCTGATGTAATTGTGATTCCTCTTTCTTGCTCTTGTTCCATCCAATCCATCTCTGCTCCACCGTCATGTACTTCTCCGATTTTATGAGTTTTACCTGTATAAAAAAGTATTCTTTCTGTAGTAGTTGTTTTTCCAGCATCTATATGTGCCATTATTCCAATGTTTCTTGTTTTCTGCAACGAAACTACTCTAGCCATTTTTACAGCTAACCTCCCTTAAATGAATTCTTACCATTTATAATGCGCAAATGCTCTGTTTGCTTCTGCCATTTTATGAACATCTTCTCTTTTTTTAACTGAATTACCTTCTTGGCTTGCTGCAGCTATCAATTCCGCTGTAAGCTTGTCAACCATAGTATACTCTTTTCTAGCTCTAGTGTTATTAACCATCCATCTTATAGCCAATGTTTCACCTCTACCAGCTCTTACTTCCATTGGTACTTGATAAGTGGCTCCACCGATTCTTCTCGATTTTACTTCTAAAGCAGGCTTCACATTTTCCAATGCTTTTTTGAAAATTTCTATTCCTTCTTCATTAGTTTTTTCTTTTATTTTATCCATAGCTGTATAAAATATACTTTCAGCTAATGATTTTTTACCATCAAGCATTATGCTATTTATAAATTTAGTTACTATAATCTCGTTATACTTAGAATCAGGTAATACTATTCTTTTTTTAGCAACTCTACGTCTAGCCATTTTTTATAAGTTCACCTCCTATTTTTTTTCATTTTTTGTTCCGTATTTAGATCTGCCTTGTTTTCTATCTGCAACTCCAGCAGCATCCATTGCTCCTCTTACAACTCTATATCTTACTCCAGGTAAATCTTTTACTCTTCCACCTCTTACAAGTACGATTGAGTGTTCTTGCAAGTTATGGCCTATACCAGGTATATAAGCTGTAACTTCCAGTCCGTTTGTTAACTTTACCCTTGCTACTTTTCTTAATGCTGAGTTTGGTTTCTTAGGAGTACTTGTATATACTCTTACGCAAACTCCTCTTTTTTGTGGATTTGATTGTAACGCAGGCGATTTCTTTTTCTTTTCTACTGACTTTCTACCTTTTCTTACTAATTGATTTATAGTAGGCATCAGTGCACCTCCTTTCAGCTTTATTACACTTTATAAATTAACCCAAATATCTTATCAAAAATAGTTCTAAATGTCAAGCTGTAAAAAAAATATTTTTCATTTTTTTTACTTTTGTATATTATTTGAGTTTTTATTCTCTATTTTGAAATATTCTTTCTTCCGCCAGACCAACTTTCTTTATAAACTTTTGAATGCTTTCAGAGTAATCTTTGTTTCCTTTTTCATTTAATTGTAAATACATCTTCAATTTCAATTGTTCTATTTTATTCTTCTTGGCTTTTATATTTTCCACTACCTCTTTATCTACAATATCTTTAGATGTTATATTCACTAAAACATTTTGTTTGTTTTCTTTTGCAAAGGCAAGTGTTTTTTCCAAGGCAAAATTTGTAATGTCTTTGTACAAGCCAGTTGCTGCAGATATCTCTTGATATTCTGAAATTGGCTTTAATTTGCCATCTCTTCCTTTTATTTTTATCTGACACTGATATATTTTTTCTTTCTTATTCTCTAACCCATCCATCTTTTCAAATACTGCTTCAAACTTATTATCTTCTTTGTTTTCAATCAAAGTAGTAAACTTTATTATTGATTCTATTGGATTTAAGTATTTATGTAGTGCTTCATTGTAGATTACTATTTTCGCAGTTTTTTTTGCCCCCTCTTTCAAGGCTGCGTCTGCTTTTGATATTCCAAGGTTTATGGTATCTTCATGCGCTTGGATCAAGCTCGCACCAAAATTATACAACAAACTTATTTCTGCTCCTCTCCATTTCATTTTTTCGCTTTCCATTTTATATATTATCTGCTCAATTTTTTTCTTAATCCCCTCTTCATCAAGATCTTGGTCCAAGGGCAACAATATCGCATATTCATTTCCGAGTAATTTATATGCTCGGTAATTATTTTTTTCAGAAATCTTTTTTATTTGTTTTGATGCAAATAAAAATATGTCTTCTGCTAAGTCATATCCAAAATTATTTAGCAAGTCTCGAAAGTTTGACACTTTTATCAAGCAAAGTAAATTTTCGTTTTGTATTTTGGTTTTCAAAAGTATCTCTCTCTTTGGAAGCCCTGTTATCTTATCAAATACAATATTTTCTATTAGAAGTTTTTGTCTTTTTTCCCTATTATTTAATATTAGCAATGTCAAGATTATAATTATAGGAATTAATATTTCTATCTGATTTGCATACTCTAGTGTATCATTTTGTATCGTTGTATATACATATATCCCTATTGATTCACACATATATATCACTGTCATAAATCGCTTAGGTAATATAAATGCCAGCAAGATAAGCGCTTGTATAAAGTAGAACGAATGCATAATCGGAATGTTTTTTTCGGAAGCTATGACTATTCCCGCACCTCCTATGGCAAGTGACAAAAATAGAATTTCCGGTACCCATGACAGATTTTTTTTTATTAAAGTGTATATAAATGTGAGCCCTATTACACCCAATATTGACGCATAAAGAATTACATGCTCCAACGAATAATTCAAAACATTGAATATAGTAAAGGATAAAAATATCAGAATCAATATACCTTGAAAAAATATTGAGTTTTTTCTGCTTTGCTCTTGTTCTGTTTTGCTTAATTCCTGATACCATTCACTACTTTCTAGTGTATATCCAGCTGGAAGCCCTTTTATATCAAATTTATTCAAATTAATCATTCTCCTCTCAAATTTACTAAACTTTAGCATTAGATTGATTCAGATGTATTTTTTCATCTCATATTTTAGCTTTAAGATCTCTTAATTCTTCTTCTATATCTTCCATTTCTTCCAAATTATCTAATACTTTTTCATCAATAATATCCATCTCTTCTTGATATTTCATGAGCTTCTCACAGTCATTATGCACACCTGCTTTATTATACTTTTTTTCTATTTCGGATTTTTTTGTTTCATCTTGCTCTACCTTTTTCTCCAAAAATTCATATCGTTTTTCTAGGCTTCGAATTCTGTTTTTTATTTTTTTCTGCTCCTCATATGTCAGTCCACTTTCATTTGCTTTGTTAGATAAATTTTTGTCCTTTTTTTCATCAAGTATCTTGTATTTCGTTATATCCTTATGATAAATCAGACCTTCACTACTGATCTCATAGACCTTATCTACTATCCTATCTAGAAAATATCTATCATGGGATATCAGTAATACACTTCCACCATATTCATCCAAAGCACCTTCTAATATCTCACGGGAATATATATCCAGATGGTTTGTAGGTTCGTCTAGTATAAGTAAATTTGGCTTTTCCAATATCAGCTTTATAAAAGATATTCTAGCTTTTTCTCCTCCACTTAGGTTGGATATATTTTTAAATATATCCTCATCAGTAAACAAAAAGCCTCCTGCAATCGTTCTAGCTTCTTCTTCTGATAACGGATAATTATTTCTTAATTCATCCAATATTGTATTTTCAAGATTCAAATCACCATGTTCTTGATCATAATATCCCATTTTCACATTAGTCCCAAAACTTATTTCTCCACAATCTTTGCTTAATTTCTCTGCAATCAATCGTAAAAATGTAGATTTTCCTATTCCATTTTTCCCTACAATTCCTATTCTTTCTCCTCGGTATATATCCAAGTTTATATTTGAAAATAGTTGTTTTGCCTTAAATGACTTAGAAATGCCTTTTATTTTCAGTACATTTTCTCCTGGCATTTTCTCTGTTTCAAATTTTAGTTTCATTGTTTTTTGGCTTTCTTCGGGATTTTCTGCCAAATCCATTCTGTCTAGCAATTTTTGTCTGCCACGTGCTTGTTTGGCTTTTACTCCAGCCTTATATTTTTGTATAAATTCTCTCATTTTGTGTACTTTTTCTTGTTCTTTTTCAAATGCTTTTAGTTCTCCACGTTTTATGAGCTCTTTTTGCACTAAAAATTCTGTATAATTGCCTGTATATCCTCGGATAGTCTTATTCTCTATCTCTATTACTCTATTGATTACATTATCCAGAAAATATCTATCATGTGAAATCAATATGAAACTTTTGGAATAATTTTTTAAAAAGTTTTCCAGCCACTCTATTGCTTGTATATCTAAGTGATTTGTAGGCTCATCTAGTATCAATAATTCCGGCTCCTGTAACAGTAGCTTACCAAGTGCCACTCTACTTTTTTGTCCGCCACTTAGATTTTTTATCAATAAAGTATATTGATCTTCTTCTATCCCCAGACCATTCAAGACTTGACGTATCTTGTAGTCAAATGAATATCCACCGGCTTGTTCATAACGCGAAGATACTTCTGCCAATTCTTTCATTTTTCTTTCAAGCTCTTTGCCTTTAGCAAATGATATATCTACATTTAGTTTTTTCATTCTGTCATTATCCTCTAAGATATCTTGAAATATGTCAAGCATCTCATCATATACTGTATGCTCTGCATTTAAGTCAAATTTTTGTGATAAATAACCTATATTTAAGTTGTTTTTAGAACTTATAAGCCCTTTTTCCTTTGTACTTTGGCTAATATCATGTTCTATTTCACCCAATAATATCTTTATCAGCGTGGTCTTGCCTGTTCCATTGAGTCCTATAAGCCCTATCTTATCTTTCTCATCTACGCTAAATGATACATCTTTTAATATATATTCTCCTGCATATGCCTTATTTATATTGTTT
>CAZDNU010000522.1:0-2892 GCA_964506865.1 uncultured Fusobacteriales bacterium
TTTTTTATTTCTTTTATTAAATTAATATAGTTAGAATAATTTTTACTTATAAAGTCTACTTCTATACAATTTCTAGTTTCATTATTAACACCTTTAAATTTAACCTTTTCAATTATTAACTCTTTATCTTTATTCTCTTTTGTTATCTCTACCCTATCTCCTTTATATAGAGAAAATTGGTATTCAAAGTTATCATCTATTTTTTTATCTTTCTTCTTTCTATTATATTCATCAATATCTATTTCATAGTATTTACCTCTATCTTTTACCATTAGATAGGTTACACTTACAAATTTGAATTCATTATTTTTCTTATATACATCCATTCTATATGTTGGCATACTTAACATTACTACTTTTTTATCTTTTGGCTTTTGAAAATCTCCATATTTATTTGATATATCAAAATGTGCTCCCAATTTTTTCACTCTATATTTCAGATTTTTTATTATTGGACCATTATCCTTTTTGCTATATTTTTTTATAAACCCATGCTCTTTTTTAAATTCAGCAAATGGATTTTTGGATTTTGGGTATTGTTCACATATTTTTTCCATTATCTGAAAACTCTGTTTATCATTATGATAAATTAAAAGCTGTTCTCGTTTCTTCTTGTCTGTTACAAATTTTTTTGGCTTATCATCTCTCTCATCGTATATATTGCTTATCTTTCCAATATAGTATTCATCTTCTTTTACCCTAGCTCTTTTATCTTCCGTCTTTACTGTCCGTGTACTATAGACTGTCTCTTTCATCAGCTGTCTATTTGGTCTTTTTTCTACTAAATTGGAATATTTATAGTCCGTATATAATTTTATACTTTCACCATATTTATAGTCTTTTTCAAATAATTCACGAAATTCCTTATCATCAAGTATCTCTCCTGTTCTCAGATCAATCTTTTCGTTCTCTCCACCAAAATAATCTTTTACCCACCTCAACCTATTTGATAACTTTTCTGCACCTAGTACTATCAAGGCATCTTGCGCATGATGTTTGTGAGACAATTCTCTGTTTTTAGGAAATTTCCACATTTTTCTAATCTGGCTTGTAACTTTTCCATTTATAGATTTTATTTTTACTTGTTGCTCATTATCAATAAAGTATTTTTTCAACATATTCATTAATTCTCTAGTAGCATATCGCGTGTCGACTAAATTTCTTGCAATAAACTTTGCTGCATATTTATTTAATTCATCTTCAAACAAAAGCATATCTCGTTTTGTCTTACTAATTCTTTTGCTTTTGTAATGTTCCATAATATTTGATTTGTATACTTCATAAGAAATTTTTCCTTTTCCTGATTTCAGGTACATATAAGGTGACAAATTTCCTTTGTTTTGATTTTCCACTCGTTTTACCAGTACTTTATTATTTTGACTATCATCAAACGAGATTGATCTTGGTATTATATGATCTATTTCGTAATTTTCAGGATAGTTTATTATATGTTCAATCCGTATATGCTCATTGCTGTACATACATTTTCCATCTTGATTTTTCCAATATTTTAATTTGAAAAACAAATTTTTATCAGCTCTTCTATTTTTCAATAAATCTCTTATCTCATTATTTTCTTTTTCATTTTTCTTCTGTAAGTCATTTAAAAATTTTCTTTTATCCTCTGAGTTTTTCTCTCTAGCCAATTCTATAACTATCTCCTCAGGAATACCATATTTTTTTATCACCAAATTAATAACATTTATAGCTTGACTCATTGATCGTTTTACTACCGGACTCAATATCCACTCATCTATATAGTCTTTTGGTATTTTTTTCTTCCCTTTAAAATCCATTTTATATGGAATAAGACCTAAATCATTATATATTTGCATCTGATTTTTTGAAGTTTCCCAAAGTTCTTCAAGTACTAAATCTATAGCTTTTTTTGATAATGAATGAGTCCCGCTATAGTTCAGATCTTTTGCCATCTCTTCTATTATCTTATCATCTACTTTATAATCTGTTTTACCTAGATACTTTTTCAGTTCCTCACTCTTTTCCATTGGAGATTGAGCCACTGTTATTATTTTACTTATATCATCCAATATATTGCTATCATCACATTCTATATACTTATTAATTTCATTATAACTACTCAAGCTAGTAAACAATGCCTTATTCGATTTGTCAACTCTATAACCTAATATATCTTCTTTCTTTACATTTAGTTCTTTTGCTATTTTAGTCAGGCTAATGCTCTTTTGTTTTTTACACACCTCCACTATCTTGTTCTTTTCTTCAAAACTTAATTTATTATCTCCTTCTCTTTTTATGCTCAAATTATTTAAATCATTTAGCAAATTGAATAACTGAGCTGTATATGATGCTTTGGAAATTCTTAATTCCGTTGGAAAATACTTACATTTTCCCATCAGTCTTTCTAAAAATTCTCCCTTCTCCCAACCATATGGACTTAAATCTCTATTAGCTTGTCTTCCAGGTCCATCATAATAATTTCTTCTTTGCTCTAATAAATTAATATACTTAGTCATAAATTCTTCATCAATCTCTTGATAATACGTTTTCTGCGTTTCCAGTATTTTTTTTGCTTCTTTTACGTAATCACAAGTTCTAAATCTATTTTTTACACCTCGAACTCTACCATTAACTAAATCTATATCCCCATTTAATAGTCTTTCAAGCTGAATTTCACATATATATTTATTCTTTGTTAATTTTTCATTTTCAAAAAGAACTTGTTTTGTTGAAAATTCACTTGCTTTTTCATTTTCTTCTTCAAAGCCTGAAAATTCATGTAATCCTCTTCTTTTTGCAAGATGATATAAAGCTATTGCCAAGTCTCTTTTACTTAGCTTTTCTTCAAGACCTTTGACTCTATAATGATATGGTGTCTGTTCTTCTACATAAAAATTATATTCTATGCAATCA
>CAZDNU010000523.1:0-1983 GCA_964506865.1 uncultured Fusobacteriales bacterium
CCTGCGGGCGGGAAGAAATCCGAGGCGGGGCAATTCCATTCCCCCAGAAAAATAGTTTGCCCCGCCGAGTCCAAATTAGTTTTCAGGATTTTGCTCAAAAAATGTTCGAACATCAATCAAAAAACACCGCCAATTTTCACTTTTTACGAAATCGTAAGATGTTATGTAAGAATGCGACAGAAAAAATCGGGGAAATAAAGAAAAAAGTTACTAAATTTACTTATGTTAAAATATCTGTCAATTTACTTGACAGGTATTTTTACATTTGCTAGAATAGAAGTGTGATCGATAGTCTTGCCTTGAAAGGTAGATAAGAATACAATTCTAAATAATATAAAAATAATTATGATTACATTTTTAAAAAAACTTCGCCAGGAATGTGATGTAAGTCAAGAATTTTTGGCAAAAAAAATTAATGTCTCTCGCCCGACTTATGCGCAGATTGAAAACGGTGCGCGAGATATGTCCATAAAAGAAGCACAAAAATTAGCGCGATTTTTTGGTTTATCTTTGGAGAATTTTCTTGCTGGTAAGAAAATGCCAGAAACAAAAGTAGAATTAGGAAAGACAAAGAAGACAAAAATACAAAAAATTGAGTCACGAGTTTCAGTACCCCAAGAAAAAGTAGAAAAATTCAAGGAAGTGCTTTTATATATTTTAGAAAGAATTGGTGCCCGACCGAATATTGGAGAGGCGGTAGTATGTAAATTAATGTATTTTATAGATTTTGATTTTTATGAGAAATTTGAAGAACAGTTGATAGGTGCAAAATATATAAAAAACCACTTTGGCCCTACTCCTGTTGCTTTTTCTAAGATTGTAGCGCAAATGGAAAAAGATGGTGATTTGACACGTGTTACTAAAAAATATTTCCAACATGAGCAAAAAAAATATTTACCACTAAGATCCGCTAATCTTTCAAGTTTTTCAGCTCAGGAAAAAGAATTGATTGATTGGGAAATTGAACGGTTCAAGGATTTTAACGCTACTAAAATGCGTGATTATTCACATAAAGATGTTCCATGGATTGGTGCTGAAGATTTACAGCCGATTAATTATGAAGCGGTTTTTTCTCGTACTGATGAATTTTCCGTAAGACAATATGATGATGAATTATGACGAAACGGAAGAATTCAGACGAGATTTTAAAAAACTGCTGAAGAAATTCTCATCGTTAGTAGACGATTTAGAAGTTAACAAACAATATAGAATTAAACTTTTCCATTGTAAGGAAATAGATAGTAGAAGTATTTTTGAAATTCAGGGAGTTGGTAACACATCAGAGCTTAAATTCTTTAAGGTTAAAAAATTCCAATGCAAAGACTTAAAGGGACGTGGATCAAAAAGTGGTATCCGTCTCATTTATGCTTATTTCCCTATTAAGCAGAAGATTGTATTTATAGAAATCTATTTTAAGGCGGATCAAACTAAAGAAAATAAACAAAGAATTATTGATTTTATAAATACAAAAAATTAAAAGTCTCGCAAAAAAATCGGGCGAAGCCCGAAAAGCAAAAGAGTAAAAAGGAAAGGATTAGAGGAAGGAATTTTTGTCCTTTTGTGATTAAGAATAGAGTATTTCTGTTTTTCTCCGTCAAAAGAAAAAATGTAATGAAAAATCTTCTTTTTAGAAGAAGTCATTAATACTGGTTTAGATCTAAAGTATAATCAATGCGAATTTGATCAACAAATTCGGAAATATGACTTACTAGAATCATTGCTCCAGTATAATTATTTAAAGCTGAAGCAATAATGGGGATGTGACGAAAGTTAATATGATTAGTTGGTTCATCTAAGATAAGAAGGCCTGGTTCTTGTAAAACTAAACGAGCAAAAGAAACTAATCCTTTTTGACCTTCCGATAACTCACCAATTTTCTTTTTAATTAAATCACTAGTAATCAAAAAACTAGAGGCTGTGCTCCGTATTTTTTGCTGATTAGGGTTAGCAGAAGAATCTGAAAGAGATTTGTAAACAACATCA
>CAZDNU010000524.1:0-3159 GCA_964506865.1 uncultured Fusobacteriales bacterium
CCATTTCTTCAAACAAATACGGATCTCGCATGTCTTCAAGCTTTGCATCTAAAAAGCTGCCAATATGCTCTTCTGTCTCAACCCCTCTATTCAAAAGGATTCTTGCGGTTTCAGGCATTAAGTTGTACTTAGCTGCGATATTTTTTATTTTTGTTGTATTTTGATTTCTATATTCCCATCTCATGCCATAACCTCTTTCAACTTTACTTTAATTGATTAATTATCTTGCTGATCTTTGTTCCATATTCAATGGAGTCATCTAATTTCAATCTTATTTCTGGTGTGTACCTAAGCTTCATCTCTTCGGCCACTCTTTTTCTTACATATTTACTTATTTCATCAAATCCTTCTTGTGTTTCTTTTGGATCTGTTTGTGCCTCGCCTATATTCAAAACACTTAGATATACATCAGCATAACGTTTATCTTTGCTTAAAACCGTTTTGACTACCGATACCATTCCCTTTATCTTAGGATTTTTTATTTCGTCAAAAAACAGATTCCCTACAACTCTTTTTATTTCTTTTTCTATTAACATAGATCTCTGCTTTTTCATTCTTTCTCTCCTTATCTTGCTATTTCTACCATTGTATAGCCTTCTACTATGTCGCCTTCTTTTATGTCATTATAATTTTCTATAGTAATTCCACATTCTTGCCCTGCTATGACTTCCGTAGCATCATCTGTATATCTTTTCAAAGAGCTAAGTTCACCTTCATGAATTATAATTCCATTCCTTAACACTCTTATCTTCGAGTCTTTTCTTATTTTACCCTCGATTACAAAACTTCCACCAATATTACCTAGTTTTGATATTTTAAATATCTTTCGTATCTCAGCTCTACCCTGATATACTTCTTTGTACTTAGGTGTAAGCATCCCTTTTATTGCTTCCTCCAGCTCTTTAGTAATATGATATATTACACTATATGTTCTTATCTCTACATCTTCTTTTTCAGCTTCGAATCTCGCTTTTGTGGTTGGCCTTACTCCAAATGCTATTATTATGGCATCTGAGGCTTCTGCTAACTTTACATCACCCTCTGTTACAGCTCCTGCTGTCCCATGGATTATGTTTACCTTTACTTCTTCATTTGAAAGTTTGTATAAAGACTCTTTTAACGCTTCAACTGATCCTTTTGAATCTGCCTTTATTATTAATTTCAATTCTTTTAGTTTTTCTTCTTCCAATCTTTGGTGAAGATCATCTAGCGTTATATGTTTTCGCTTGTTAAGCTCTTTTATTTTTTTCTCTTTAATTATTTCATCAACTATTTTTTTACATTGTTTTTCATTTCTTATGGCATATAATACATCCCCAGCTCCAGGCACACTATTAAATCCTGTAATTTCCACCGGTTGTGATAAGGATGCAGATTTTCTTTTATGTCCTTTATCATCTATCATAGCTCTCACTTTACCATATGTTTCTCCTACTACAAAAGGATCTCCTATATTCAACGTTCCTTCTTGTATTAGTATATCAGCTACAGGCCCCATCTTAGGATCTAATCTAGATTCCAATACTACACCTTTAGCTCTTTTATTTTTATTTGCCTGTAGTTCTAGTATTTCTGCTGTTAATAAAATCATATCCAATAGCTCATCTAAATTTAAGGCTTCCTTTGCAGATACCTCTACAAATTCTGTATCTCCACCCCATTCTGCAGGTATCAATCCGTGTTCTGTCAACTCTTGCTTTACCCTCATAGGGTCAGCTCCTGGTTTATCTATTTTATTTACAGCTACGATAATCGGGACTTCCGCTTCTTTAGCATGTGATACCGCTTCCACTGTTTGTGGCATAACTCCATCATCAGCAGCTACCACAAGTATTGCTATGTCCGTTGCCTTTGCTCCTCTAGCCCTCATCTCTGTAAAAGCTTCATGTCCTGGAGTATCTATAAATGTTATTTTTTTATTATTTTTTTCTACCTGATACGCACCTATCTTTTGTGTGATTCCTCCAGCTTCGCCTTCAGCTACAGTAGTCTTTCTTATAGCATCAAGCAATGACGTTTTTCCATGGTCAACATGTCCCATTATAGTTATTACTGGTGGTCTTTCTTCCAACTCTTCCTCTTTATCTTCTTCTTCTAAATTAAATTTTTCTCCATAAGTTTCTTCAATTTCTTCTTCTTTTTCTACTAAGTAGTCATATTCTATAGCGATTTCTTCTGCTGTCAAATAATCAAGTACACTATTTATTGTAAACATCTTACCCTTCAAAAACATTTTCTTTATCAAATCAGTAGGGTTTAATGCTAGTTTTTCCGCAAGTTCTTTTACATTTATTTCCTCTTTGATTTTTATAATATTTATATCTTCCTCTTTTTCCGAAGCAGCTTCTTTCTTTGCTTCTGTTTTTTTAGTTTCTTCTTTATTTTTTTCATTTATTTTCGATCCATGAGAATCTTTTTTAGCTTTTAGATGTTTTTTTTCATCTTTATTTCGGTTCGTTTGCTTATTTTCATCTCTATTTTGAGATTGATCTTTTTTTCTATTATGGGCATTCTTGCCCTTATGTTCTTTCTTCTGCTCCTTTGAAGCTTCATTCTTTTGATTATCATATAGTACCTTATCTGCTTTTTTCATATCTTTTTCTGTTAATCCGGACAAATGAGATGATACTGCTATCCCTGCCTCTTTTAATATTGTTATTACTTCTTTGTTTGACTTATTATATTTTTTGGCTAGTTCATGTACTCTCAATTGCTTCACCTCCCAACGAGTTTATCAGACCTTTGCTTATTTTAGGGTCTAATATTCCGATCACGTTTACTTCTTTTTTTCCAATTGCTTCTCCCAACTTTTGCTTCGTATCTCCAAATATATAGGATACATTCTTTTCTTTGCATTCATGCAATATTTTTTCTTTATTACTTTCATTTATGTCACTTGCTATTATTACCAAATCTAATTCTGCTTTCCAAATTTTTTCTCTTGTTATTTTGATACCAAAAACAATAGCCTTTGATTTTGCTATCAATTCCAATTTAGAAGTCAATTTTTTCTTTTCTTTTTTCAACAAATCAAGTAGTTTTGTTAAAACTTCTATATCAATTTTATATTTTTTATTTTTACTGAGTTTCTGTATACAGCTTGGATCTTTGCATACATAAAGGCCTCGTCCATCCGTTGTTCCGTTTATGTCTATATTG
>CAZDNU010000525.1:0-2660 GCA_964506865.1 uncultured Fusobacteriales bacterium
GAAGATATAAATATATTAAAACTTGAAGAGTTTAAAAAAATAGACTCTCCTATAAGAATAGTAAAAATGTTTGGTGGGAAGAAAAAATATATGGAAGTAATTAAGGAACTAGAGAAAGAACTTTACGCATAAAAAAGAGAAAGGAATTTTAAATGTTTGATTTAAAAGAATTAGAAGAAGAAATTGAATATGTATATAATAGAGTGAAAAATAATTAAGAGTTGGATTTTGAAGAAAATACAATTGAAAATATTAGGTTTGCATTTGGGTTACATGAAAACTTTCATTTTCAAATGGATAATGACCCTGATATTATGGGCTATTCTGGTGACGATGAAATAGACTATATTGTGGATAGAACTCGTTTAAATTGGAATTTTGTAGAGTGGATTTTATGGTACAGAGAGTGTTATTCAATGAAAAATAATATGTTTTACTTTGAGCACGAAAATTGCATTAAATGTGGTAGTAATAATTTAAGAAAAAAAGAATGGCATGATGATATTATGTCAGATAAAGTTGTATGTTTAGATTGTGGAACTAAAATGCTAAATGATTATGATGGTTTAGTATTACTTTAAGAATAGAGGTGAATAATGGACTTAGAAAACAATAAATTTTATGATGAAATAGTAAAATTATTAAAAAGAGCAAGAGATGGAGTAAAACAATTTATTGATACTACAATGGCTCATACATATTTTGAGATAGGTAGAAGAATAATTGAAGAAGAACAAAATGGTGAAGCAAGAGCAGAGGATGGCAAGCATTTAATAAAAAATTTATCTAAAAGATTGACTGATGAATTTGGAAAGGGTTTTTCTCCTACTAATATTAGGCAAATGAGAACCTTTTTCATAGTTTACGAAAAACAACAGTCACTGCCTGATGTTTTCAAAAAATCAATTCAGCAGTCACTGCCTGCTAAATTGGAGGAATATAATAAAATTGAAAGAATATTTTACTTATCATGGACACATTATCTTTTTTTAATGAGATTAGATGATGAAAATGAAAGAGTTTTTTATGAAATAGAATCTTATCAGAATAATTGGAGTACAAGAGAATTAAAACGACAATTTAATACAGGATTATATCAAAGGCTTATTTTAAGCAAAGATAAAAAAGCAATAAAAGATTTGGCTTTAAAAGGTCAGATAATAGAAAATCCAAGTGATCTAGTAAAAGACCCTTATGTTTTAGAGTTTTTAGGATTAGAGGAACATTCTATTTATAGTGAGAGTGAGCTTGAAAATAGAATTATAAATAAACTGGAACATTTTTTATTTGAATTAGGAAAAGGATTTTTATTTGCTGGAAGACAGGTAAGAATGACATTTGATGAAAGTCATTTTTATGTGGACTTAGTATTTTATAATAGACTTTTGCAATGTTTTGTATTAATTGATTTAAAAATCGGAGAATTAAAACATCAAGATATTGGTCAAATGCAGATGTATGTTAATTATTACGATAGGAAAGTAAAAACTGAAACGGAAAATAAAACTATTGGAATAATTTTGTGTAGAAATAAAAATAATGCAGTAGTAGAAATGACTTTACCAGATGATAATAAACAAATTTTTGCAAGTAAATATCAAACAGTATTACCAAGTAAAGAAGATTTAAAGAAATTAATTGAAGAATAAAACAGAGAAGGGAGTCAAAATATATGTCGTTAGGAAATTTTGTTAAAAGTATTCAAGATATAATGAGAATGGACGCAGGAATAAATGGAGATGCACAAAGAATAGAACAAATGGTTTGGATTTTATTTCTTAAAATATTTGATACAAAAGAACAAGAATGGGAATTAATGGAAGATAATTATTCTGAAATTGTACCTGAAAATTATCAATGGAGAAATTGGGCTGATGATGAAGAAGGAATGACAGGAGATGAACTTCTTGAGTTTGTAGAAAAAATGTTTAAAGAGATAAAAGAAATTTCAGTTGATGAAAATACAGATAAAAGAAAAGTACTTTTAAAAGAGTTTTTCAATGACTCTCATAACTATATGAAATCTGGAACATTATTAAGACAAGTTATAAATAGAGTAAATCAATTAGATTTTGAAAGTTATGAAGAAAGACACGCTTTTAATGATATATATGAGAAAATATTAAAAGATTTACAAAGTGCAGGAAATGCAGGAGAATATTATACTCCAAGACCTGTAACTGATTTTATTATACAAATGTTAAATCCTAAACTAAACGAAAAAGTAGCTGATTTTGCTTGTGGAACAGGTGGATTTTTAATAAGTGCAATTAATCATATTAAGAAAAATGAAGGAAAAGATTTTGGAGTAGAGGATATAGAAGTTTTAGGTAAATCTATTTATGGAATAGAGAAAAAACCAATGCCTCATATGTTATGTATTACAAATATGATGTTAAATGATATTGATACACCTAATATAATTCACGATAATGGATTAACTAAAAATGTAAGAGATTTTACTTTTGATGAAAAAGTTGATGTAATTGCAATGAATCCTCCTTTTGGTGGAACTGAAGAGGAAGGAATTAAAATCAACTTTCCTACTGAATTTAGAACAAGTGAAACTGCTGATTTGTTTTTACCTGATTCCGTGATAAATATTTTTTGACATACTTCACCGACAAAAATATCCATTTTTTTAAAAAAATTGGAACATT
>CAZDNU010000526.1:0-5076 GCA_964506865.1 uncultured Fusobacteriales bacterium
TGCCTTTGTGATAAACGTCATCTCTTTTTTTCGTTATCAGCCATCTACTGTATGCCCCCTTCTATATTTTCATCAGATATAGTCTTCTCTGTCATTTCATCTAGATTTTTTAATATAATTATATCTACTCTTCTATTTTTTTCCCTTCCATCAGGCATCTCATTACTCGCTATTGGATTGGTGTCAGCATATCCTGCTGCAGATATTTTACCCAACAAATCACGATCTTGCTCTATCATATATTTTAGTACATTGACTGCTCTACCTGTTGATAATTCCCAATTACTTGGAAATCTTTCGGTATTTATCGGGACATTATCTGTATGTCCTTCTACTATTATTTTATTGTCTAGCCCTCTCAATTCATTTATTATCCCATCAAGTAATAATTTAGCTTCCGACTTCAGTTCTGATTTTCCAGATGCAAATAGCATCTGATTTCCTAAACTCACTTTTATTCCTCTTTGGTTTAAAGTCACTGTAGCATTTTTTATAAGTTCTATTTTGTCTACAGCTTCTTTTATTTCTCCCTCTTTTGTATCATCTTCACTTCTTGTCTGCATCTCGCTTATCTTATATTTTTTTTCTAATTCATCCAATGCTTTTTGAATATTTTTTGCCATTACTTTAAATTTCATCTCAGTTCCACGTGATTTTAGTCTCGTATTTGATATAAGTTTTTGTGGATCAATTGTAGTTCCACCTTTCATTATACCCAAAGCTCCTTGAAATGCTTGCATCATTGTTTCAAATTTTTCAGAATCTATTGAGGAAAATGCAAAAAGCAAAACAAAAAAACACAAAAGAAGAGTCATCATATCACCGTAAGTATTCATATACTCCGGAGCTCCTTTTTTACATTCTGGACACTTTTTATCCCCCATTATTCTTCACCATCTTTTCCTAATAATTCTCTTTCTGTTGGTGCTAAAAATGATTTCAATTTTTCTTCCAAGACTTTAGGGTTATCTCCTGCTTGTATTGATAATATTCCTTCTATTATAAGTTGCTTACTCAAAATCTCTATGGAATTATAATATGCCAATTTTACAGATATTGGAGTAAAAAATACATTGGCCATAACTGACCCATATAAAGTAGTTATCAAAGCTATTGCCATTGATGGTCCAAGCGAACTTGGATCACTTAGATTTCCTAGCATAATAACTAGTCCTATCAATGTTCCTATCATTCCAAATGCCGGAGCCAAACTTGCTCCATTTTCCATCATTGATTTTCCCAATCCATGTCTTTCATCTATAAAAGAAACTTCACTATCAAGTATATTTTTTACAAGCTCTGGATCAGTTCCATCTACAATCAATTGTATCCCTTTTTTCAAGAATTCTTCACTTAGATTTTCTATGTCACTTTCCAGTGCCAAAAGTCCTTCTCGTCTAGCTTTTTCTGCATAACCTACTAGTGTAGTGATTAAGCCTGGCAAGTCAGATGACTCAGCAAAAAAAGCTTTTTTCATAATTGAAGGTAATTTCAAAATCAAACTCAAAGGATATGACATAAACAATGCTCCAATTGTACCTCCTATTACTATTGCCATTGACTGCACATCTATAAAGGGACCAAAATTAAATCCCATTCCTACCATCATCAAAAGGCAGATAGATATCAATCCGGCGACCGTAGCTATATCCATAATAAAACCTCCTGTGTTTCATTTACAGCATTATACTTTTTTTATAATTTACGACTTTTTTTATAATATCCTCTTTTTTTTCTTTTACCAGTATTTTTTTCCCGTCTATTAATGTTATAATAGTATCTGGAGTCTCTTCTATAAATTCTATTAGTTCGCAGTTTATTACAATTTTTTTATCTTCCTTACTTAGTTTATTTAAAATTATCACTTAAAACACCTTCTCAATATAGATTATACCACTTATTCTTACTATTTTCTATAATTTATTTTAATTTCCGCTATAGTTTGCTTATCTTTTGAAGAAACACGTTTATTTAAAACTATATTCCCTGCTTTACACAAGGGGGTTTATTCTCCCCTTGTGTTTATTTTGTTTATTTATTATCTTTTCAAGTTTATTAATTCTTGGAGTACTTCGTCTGCTGTAGTTATAGTTTTAGAATTTGCTTGAAATCCTCTCTGTGCTATTATCATGTCTGTAAATTCCTCTGATAAGTCTACATTTGACATTTCTAGCGATTCGGAAACTATCGTTCCTACTCCGCCTGTACCTGGTTGCAATATCAAAGCTTCTCCCGAATTAGGAGTTCGTGAAAACAAGCTGCCACCTTCTTTTTCCAAACCATTTGCATTATAAAATTTTGCTATCGATAGTCGCCCTACTACTTGTTTATATCCATTTGAGTAATATCCCATTATATCGCCATTATCATTTAGTCTAAAAGTTTCTAATTCCCCCATAGAATAACCATCTTGAGCTTCAAAAGCTACTGTATTTTCTGAAGCAAATTGTGTTACACTCCCAAAATTAGGAGCTGTTCTTACTGGATTTGCTCCTTCATCAGGAGGTAATGCTCCACCTTTATTTGCAGGATCAAATTCGATATATCCTGTATATTCTGGATTCATTATTGTTCCCTCTTCCGGTTCCATAAAGTCAGGATCTGTGATACCAGATGGATCTCCTGTATATCTTATGATCCCATTGTCGTCAATAGAATAAGATGGACTATATACCGAAGGATCCGAAGTATCTACTCCTTCATCAAACCCTAAATCATCAGGAGTAGGATATGTATTTATAGTATTACCATTTTCATTTAACAAAGGATTTCCTTCCTTATCTGTTAAAGTTCTAAAAAAACCTGTTGTTTCATCTTTCTGTGCAAATAGATAGTTACCCGCTACTTGTCCAGTCGCATCAAAAGTTATAAATCCTTTAGCATTTGATACAGGTAAAGAATCTGTGTGGTCAGCTTCCCAGCCCCATAAATTCACATCTATTTTGGAATACTCCATACTTAAAGTATGCTTTGCACCTAATGAGTCATATACATCTCCTGACGTTATTATTTGATGCCCCTTATATGATGCTGTTGTTTTATTGTTTGCATATGTTGCATCTGTAAATGTTATGTCTCCTGCTATTGGAGATTTTGCTACTATATTTCCATTTGTGGCTCTTATAGGATTTGTTTCTGTTGCTGTAATTATCTCACCTTTTTCCATTTCAAATGTTCCTGATCCTTCTTCTATATTTGCCCCCGATGCTTTCCAACTCCACTCATCTTCTAGCATATTATATGTAAAATCAATATTTACTTCTACTTGAGTAGATGTCCCTGTTCCATCATCAACAAATATCTTCATAGGTTCTATTCCAGATGCCTGTGGTAGGTTCCCTCTATATTTAACATTTGTACTAGCTTTTCCGGGTAATATCTCACCCAATTTTACATTTATCTCTCCAATAGGACTTCCTGGACTTATTTCTGTAGTCCCATCAGCATTTTCTATCGCTTGCCAGCCTTGCACTTTCATTCCATTACTTGCAACTAAAGTCCCTTCGCCATCCAAATCAAAATTTCCTGCTCTTGTATAGTAATTATTATCGCCATCATTTACCATGAAAAAACCGTCTCCTTCAATTCTAAGGTCAGTTCTTCTTCCTGTTGTTTGTTGAGTCCCTTGTTCGAAGTTTGTAGATATACTTGATACTCTTGTTCCGAGCCCTACTTGTACAGGATTAGTGCCACCCAATCCGCCTTGCGCTGCTTTTGCTGATTGCTTTGTTTGAGCCAAAGCTTCTTCAAAGTTTACTGTAGATTTCTTAAAACCAGCTGTATTTACATTGGATATATTATTTCCCACTACATCCATTTTTATTTGATGACCTTGTAAACCACTAATCCCTGCATACATTGATCCTATCATTTTGAAACGCCTCCTTCGGATTAATACATATAATGATCTTGCTGTATCTATCATTCAACAGCAAAGGCTTCCGTGAGGTCCAGCCTTATATCATTAACATACTATCGATCTTTGTAAAAACATTATCTTGCATATTTTTTTCATCCACTACAGTCACTACTGTATTATTTTTTACACTTACTACAAATGCTTTTTCTTTCATCAAAATAACTGATTCTTGACCACCTTTTTCTCGAATTTTATTTACTCCATTTTTTAATTTTTTCATTTCTTGTGGATTTATTTCTATATTTCTTAGTTTTATCCTTTTTAATGCATGACTAGAAAATTTTAATTCCTCTTTTTCGAGCATAATTTGGTCAAAGCTTTTATTTACTTCTATTTTTTCAATATTATTGCTTTTTTTCTGGATATTTTTTGGATTAATGTTATCTACTTTTAAATTATTAAGATTCCAATTATTTACTAAGTTTGCCATTACTTTTCACCTACTTAATTTTTTACAATACCTCCTTCGTGAACAAAATCCCTCTTTTTTTGACTAAGCTTCTTCTGTATTTGATTCAGTATCTGTCTCATTAGGCTGATATTCCATGAGAGCTTTTATCTTCGAGTCAGTCTCATCAGCATCTTCTACCATAGCTAATTCATTTATTCCGGCAATATGCTCTTGGCCCTCTTCTCCTACTAACCTCAATTTCACTTCTCCATCTTCTTGATAAGCTGTCTTTACCTCGCCTGCAAATAAGCCCTCTTCCATGTACACCAATGCATTTTTTCCTATAAATTGTGCACTCTCCGTAATTCCTGATGCTTGTTGCATTTTCATCATTGATTCAAATGAAGAATTAAGTTGCTCCATTTGCTCTAATGAACTAAACTGAGCCATTTGTGCTATTGATTCAGTATTGTCCATTGGTGATAGAGGATCTTGATACTTTATCTGAGCTAATAGTAGCTTCATGAAATCATTTTTACCTAATTGTCCTTCCTTGTTTGTTATCGAAGTAGTTCCTTCACTATTTATAACATCTTCTATCTTTGCTCCAGTGTCCTCACCTTCCTCAGTCTTTATTGGCCCATTTGGTGTCTCTGCTTCTGCTTCAGGTACAGAATATTCTGATGGATCATATGGCATCAAATTTCTTGAAATATATGACATAGTTTTCTCCTCCTTATTTTAATATAAAATATTTAATTTATTA
>CAZDNU010000527.1:0-2600 GCA_964506865.1 uncultured Fusobacteriales bacterium
GGACAAGGTAAATTTACCATAGATTATATGATGAGGTGAAAAAAATGCTTGAATTTTTGGGAATAGGTGGCTGCTTTAGCAAAGAATTTGATAATAATAGTGCTTTTTTTAAAGTAGAAAAAACTTTATTTTTAATTGATTGTGGTGGTACGGTTTTTAAAAAATTGAAAAAGCAGGGTCTCTTAGAAGAAATAGAAAATATATATGTAATTATTACTCACTTTCATCTAGATCATGTAGGAAGTTTATCGGATCTTATATTTTATCTGTATATATTAAAAGGGATAAAAGTAACTATAATTTTTCCAGAAAGAGATAAAGTAGAAAAATTTATGGATGTAACTGGCGTGGGAGATGAAAGATATAACGTAATTACAGAAAAAAAAATAAAATTCCAAATAAATAATCACACAGTAAACATAGAAAATATAACTTCAAAACATAGTGAAACAGTAAATGCGTATTCGTATATAATACAATACAATGACATTAAAATATATTACAGTGGCGATAGTAGAGAGTTACCACAAAATATACTACAGAAATGGAAAAACCAAGAATTTGATTATATATACCACGATTGTACAAGTAGCATGAAAAATAAAGCGCACATGCAATTAGGTAAATTAAAAGAACTATTTCCAAAAGATAGGCGCAAAAATGTCTATTGTATGCATATAGATAATGAAATAGAAAAAAAACTAATTGAAAGTGAAGGATTTCAGGTCCCAAGCGAATCATAAGATAGCTTTCTACTATCTGCATCAATTAAACAGTATTGGATAGATAGTTTGAAGCAAGGTGTCGAAAGGAGGAAGTTTTATTTGGGATTGGACAAGGAGATAATAAAAAAAATAAAACGTATAGAGATAATATCAAACAAAATAGCTGAAGATGTACTTTCGGGAGATTACCATTCGTTATTTAAAGGTAATGGAATGGAATTTGAAGATATACGAGAATATTATTATGGAGACAATGTACGAGACATTGACTGGAATGTAACAGCGCGACAAAACAAAGCTTATGTAAAAAAGTATAAAGAAGAACGGGAGCTAAATTTGTTTTTACTTATAGATGTATCAAAGTCGAATAATTTTGGACGTAAAAAAGAGATTATATCTGAAATAGGCGCAACATTGGCGTTTTCGGCGATAAAGAATAACGACAAAGTTGGAGCGATGTTTTTTACTGATAAGATAGAAAAACATATGCCGTCTAAAAAAGGTAAAAAACATGTGTTATCTATAATTGAAAATATTTTGACATACAAGCCACAGGATAAGGGTACCAATATACGAGAAGTATTGCGACATTTTTATAATGCAGAAAAGCGACGTGGAATAGTGTTTTTAATATCGGATTTTATGGATAAAAATTATGATAGTGAGATCAAAATGATATCCAAAAGACATGATCTAATACTGGTAAGAGTACTGGAAAGAACTGAAGAGTCAATACCAAAAGGAGCAGTTTTTAATGTGGAAGATCTTGAAACAGGAGAAGTAGTAACAGTAGACTGTACAAGAAAAGAACTCAATTTGGATATGAAAAAAAAGTTGCCATCATCAAAGTTGATTGATATATACACAGATGAAGATTATATAAAGGCCTTACGATTATTTTTCAAGAAACGACTAAAAAAATAATCAAAGAAAGGAGTTTTTTGATGAAAAAGATACTGAATCTTATAATTTTTATAATTATAAGTATTGCGTTGCTTGGGGAAGAAAAAAGAGAGATTCATGTGGGAGACATAATAAAATTAGAAATCCAATCTAATTATCTAAGCAAAGAAGAGATAGAAAAAAGTCTAAATGATTTTGAAATTATCTCTATTTTTTCAAATAGAGACAGGTATATTTTAAGATTTCAAGTACTTGAAGCAGGAACACACAATATTGTGCTAGGTGACAAAAATATAGAACTACAAGTAGAGAGTTTGTTGGAACCTAATCAGGAACTTCAAGCACAATATGAAGAGCATGCTTTTCAGGGCGAACTGGAGAATATAAAAAGACCTTTTCCGATAAGTTTGTTAACTTATATTTTATCTGGGATACTTACAATAACTATTATAATAGGTTTTATAATATTGATATGGAAACTACTGTCAATAAAACGGCTAAAAAATCAGTCTCCAATAGACTTTTTTTTAGCAGAATCTGAAAAAATAAATTTGGATAGCAGTCGATACTTTGTGAATCTTACCTTGTTGTTTAAAGAATACATATATAGAAAATATGGAAAAAGGATATATGGAAAAACTTCAAAAGAGATAATTTGCGAACTGGAAAAAATAGAAATTATACGAGATGAAGATATATTGAATGATTTAAACGCATGGATGAAATATTCGGACATGTGCAAATACACTGATTATAAAAGCGACATAAAAGAAAATCAAATAAAAAAAGATCAATTAATAAAAATTGTAAATAAGCTGGAACAAAAAAGTGTGGAAAATTTGGAAGAAAATAAAAAATAGTAATAAATTGCTTGCAGGGAGTAGATGAATATGAGGTTTTTAAATTGGTATATTTTATTTTTGATAATACCACTGATATATTTGTTTTTTCGAAAATATAAGAAAAGAACTA
>CAZDNU010000528.1:0-1595 GCA_964506865.1 uncultured Fusobacteriales bacterium
AAAAGAGGTTAAAAAAAGTCTTTTTTGTAATATAGCAATAGATTTGGTACCAAATCTATCTGTAGGTGTACCGGAAAAAATAAATGAAAGTGCCAAAGAATACAAAAAAGAAAGGGATATGGAAAAAATAATAAAAAATTCATTAAAAGATATTGAAGAAAAAATGAAAAATATACAAAATATTGACAAAGAAAAAATAGAAAAAATAAAAGATATAGAATTAAAAAAATTAAAAGAAAAAGAGAAAGCAATAAAAGATGTATTGGAAAATGAATTGGAAAATAAAAGAAAGGAAAATTAACTATGAAAACTATGTATAGATACTTTTTTAAAGAGTTGACCGTGCCGGTAATCTTTGGCATAAGTATGTTTACTTTTCTTTTCTTAATAGATTATCTAATAGAAATGATGGAAAACATAATTGTGAAAAATGTACCTGCAAAAGATGTAATAGAGATGGTATCATACTATTTTCCGCCAATACTGGCAAATACGATACCAATGGGGACTTTTTTTGGTGTAATGATAGCCTATAATAAATTATCACAAAATAGTGAATTGGTAGCAATGCAGTCAGTAGGCTTAGGATTTCGAAAGTTTATACAGCCAGCAATAATATTGGGGACGATGATAACTTTGATGGTATTTTTTATAGAAGAGCGAGTAATACCTGATTCGTATGAAAAGCTTGGTCTAATCATGAAAAAGATAGCATATACCAGACCGGCTTTGAAGTTAGAGGAAAAAATATTTGTAGAAGATATAGGAGATCACAGTATTTACATAGATGAGATGGATAATGAGGCAAATGCCGCCAAAAATCTAGTAGTGTTTCAAAAAGTAGACAAAAGTATGTATCCAAGGATTGTAATGGCGAGAAAATCACGTTGGGAAAATAGTGCAATGATATTAGAAAATGCTAAATTTTATAATATAAATTCTGATGGTGAAAAAGAGATGGGGGGGAGCTTTGAAAAACAAATAATTCCCATAAATACATTTTTTGGAGATTTCACATTAAAAGGGCGTAAAAAAAGAGATATGATGTCAATAAGTGAGCTATACATTATAATAAAAGATATATATGGAGCGAAATATAGTGAGAGAATAAAGATAGATGAACAAATAGATGAGATGAAAAGAAACTTAGAAGATGCAGATCCGGCAACAAGCGAGAAGATACTTACAAATATAGAAAATCTAAAGAAACAAAAGATTGAAATAAAAAAGAATGTGAAAGAAGAACTACAAAATATAGATGATAAGGAGAAGCGCCGTAGGAAAATAAAAGCATTGCCATATGAGGCAGAGCTCCATCAAAAATTAGCTGTACCTGTATCTAGTTTACTATTGGCAATGCTGGGCGTGTTTTTGTCAGTGAAAAAAAGCAGAAGTGGAAAAGGAGCGAGTTTTCCAATAAGTATAGTAGTTATATTTATGTATATGATGTTGATAGGGATGGGGAAAAGACAGGGAATAAAGCAAAATGTAGATGTGGTTCTAGCAATGTGGTTTCCCAATATATTACTATTGATAACAATAATAATTTTATTTATAATTAAAAAAAGGAGAACTTAATGAAGCGAGCAGATAGA
>CAZDNU010000529.1:0-4289 GCA_964506865.1 uncultured Fusobacteriales bacterium
ACTTTTCTACACCTGTTTGGTGTTATTTTTTCTTTAAATTGTATTGATTTTTTTACAATTGAATTTTTATTTCACGGATTCAGGTGACAGATAACTTGGATAACAAGTTAAACAATTCCAGCGACTATGTTTTACAATTAAATAACAAAGATTATCCTATTACAACAAAAGTTGTATATAATAATCTTAATAAATTATCAACTCAAATGATTGCTGTAACTAAAGAAAATCTAGTTTATAATAAACGCGAAAATGAAAGATATAACGCTAATTTATATGCCTCTGTAATAAAAGACAATAATAGTTCTCCTTCTATTATCAGCGACATAAGCATTACTGGATTTGCTTTTATATCACTAAAAGAGTATATGGAAGGAGAAAATATACTACTCAGTATCTTTGTAGAAAACAACAAAATTTTGGAGCTGAATTGCAAAATTATACTACTATGGAATAAGAATAAATGAAATTTCCAATGAAGAAAAACAAATTTTAGAGGATTTGATCCAAGAAATTTAAAGCAATTTAGATAAAGTCGAACTTGGGTTAAGTGGGGGCTTATCTTCCCAAATCTTTGAAAGTAGTGAGTTGGATTTGCTTAGAGTTTCTTCACCTAGAGAGATTGCACGAGGATAAAGTTTCACATAGACATAGTTTATTAAAAAAAAATAGAGATATGCAAATGCACACCTCTATTTTTTTTAATAAGTGTCTTTAAATATAATTTTAAAAGTCATTCCATTATATTTATTTTTCATTGCATATATTTTCCCTTCGTGTTTCTCTATTATTTTTTTAGAAATAGCTAATCCTAGACCTGTACCTGATGCTTTTGTAGTAAAAAAAGGCATAAATATATCCTTTAGATTTAGATCTTTTTTTACTTCTCCGTTATTTCTAAAAATAACTATAGTATATTTTCCTCTTTTTCTTACTTCTATTTCAAATAATTTTTCTTCTTGCCCTTCCATAGCCTCTAATGCATTTTTGATTACATTCAAAAATACTTGAATTAGCTTCTCCTTATCTCCCATTATATACATTTCATCTTTATCAGTTCCCATTTTAGCTCGCTCTTCCATTTCAAGCCTATTCAAAAGTTTCCCTATAAAGCTTACAAGTTCGAGTTTTTCTTTTTTTATTCTCTCTTCCCTACCATATCGCAAAAGTGATTCTGCAAGATGTCCAAGTCTATCTACTTCTTGGACTATAATTTCAGCAGTCGATTTTATATATTCTATATCTTCTGATTCAGTTATTAATTGTGAAAACCCTCTTATTATATTTAAGGGATTTCGTACCTCGTGAGCTATCGACAATGCCAACTCACCTAATACAGCAAATTTACTTTCTCTATGCTTACTTATTTCTATGTTTTTTATATCAGTTATATCTTTGAATATAGCTACCATATATATTGATGATTTGTTTTTTATTTTATTCAAAGTTATTCCTATTATTTTATTCTTTTCTGATACCTCAAACCTTTCTATCTCTTTTTCAAACGCTATAAATTTTTTGATCGAATTAGGTATATTGCTCATATTTACTTTTTTTATATTTTGAATGTCCAATATTTTTTTTCCTTCTTCATTCATATATTCCAAATTTACTTGATCTTTTACTATAAGTATCCCACTATTAAATTTTTCTAGTATTTCCATATATAAATTTTTATCATTCATAGGATATCTCCTTTAAGCTGAATGTAGATTAATACGACATCTTTAGAATCTGGCTTACATCATCTTTATTTAATTTTTTTATGCTACCCAAACTTCCAAACTTTACACTTTTTTCCGCCATCAATTCCAGCGAACCTTCTTTGACTCCTAATTTTCTTAGATTAATTGGAATCCCGATACTTGAAAAAAACTCACGTGTTTTTTCTATAGCCAGTTTTGCAGTATCCATCTTATTTTCAGTATCAATACCAAACACATTTACCCCGAGACTATAAAATTTATCAACTGTGCTTTCATCCAAGACGTATTTCATCCAGTTTGGAGTAAGGACACCAAGTCCTATACCATGTGTCACATCGTATATCGCACTTACCTCATGCTCTATACCGTGACAGGCCCAGTCACCTGCTTTTCCTACGCCAATTGTACTATTTAGAGCTACTGTACTTGCCCACATTATATTTGACCTAGCTGCATAATTTTTGGGCTCCTGTATAGCTATAGGTCCATACTTTATACACGCTTGCAAAAGACTTTCCGCCATTCTATCCTGTACAAAAGTATCTTTTGTAGGACTAAAATATTGCTCAAATATATGACTCATAATATCAGCTACACCTGCTGCTGTTTGATACGCAGATACAGTATACGTATATTCAGGATCCAATATAGAAAATTTTGGTTTTAATAACGGTGACCCTGTTGCATATTTTTCCTTTGTTTTCATATTTGAGATTACAGAGTTTCCATTCATCTCGGTTCCTGTAGCTGCCAACGTAAGTACAGCTCCAAGAGGAAGAGCATCCTGCACTACAGCTTTTCTAGAGTAAAAGTCCCACACATCCCCTGTATATTTTGCACCTGCTGCTATGGCTTTTCCACAATCAATTGTACTGCCTCCACCTACACATAGTATGAAGTCAATCTGACATGATCTCACTATATCTATTCCTTTTCTTACCGTCTCCAGTCTTGGGTTTGGGTCCACTCCTGACAATTCCTCATACTCAATTTTATTCCTTTTTAGTTCATCTATCACTTCATCATACAGTCCAATTTTCTTTATGCTACCTTTGCCATACAAAAACAATACTTTCTTACCATGATTTCGTATCTCTTTTCCTAGATTTATTATCTGCTTTTTACCAAAATACAGTTTCGTATTTAAATCATATACAAAATTATCCATTACTATTATTCACTCCTTGTTGTGTTTTATTCTCCGATTATTTTTACTAGTACTCTTTTTTTTCGCTTACCATCAAATTCACCATAAAATATCTGTTCCCATGGTCCAAAATCAAGCGCTCCATTTGTCACTGCCACTACGACTTCTCGTCCCATTACACTTCTTTTCAAGTGTGCATCTCCATTATCCTCATATCCATTATGTTTATACTGCGAATACGGCTTTTCCGGTGCTAATTTTTCCAGCCACACTTCAAAGTCACTATGTAAACCTGGTTCATCATCATTAATAAAGACGCTTGCTGTAATATGCATTGCATTTACTAGACAAAGTCCTTCTTTTATACTACTTTCTTCCAAGCATTTTTCTATATCTTTTGTTATATTAATATATGCTCGTCTAGTATCAGTATGAAACCAAAGCTCTTTTTTAAAACTTTTCATTCTAAACATCCACTCCCTATTATATTCAAAATTAACTATGCTTTTGAGTGTTAAAAATTTAATTTCATTTTCACTCTTGCTATTGTTATCGCTTATTCTTTGCTTCTGTCCTTTTATCAATTAGATCATTTAAGGCTTTAATTTTTCGATCTAGTATTTTTAATTCATTTTCATATTTCAAACTTTCTTCATCACTTGACTCTTTAATTTTATCATTCAACGCTACTTTATTCTGTTTAAATTCTGCTAATTTTTCTTTTAATTTTTCTATATTTTCTGCTTCATCAGCTTTATTAAAAATATTTTTTTCAATATTTCGCTCTTTTTTCATATTTTTATCACTCTGCATCTTCGGTATAAATTGTTTATTTTCATCAAATACGCGTCTATTTACAAACCCTGGTGATACTATCTCTATTCCATTTTTGTGCATACTGTCCAAGATATTTTTGCGCAAATCTGACTTTAAACTTATAAGTTTTTGAGTTTCCGGTGCAAATCCAAAAACTCTATATACTACTGCATGATCGAGAAGATCTTCTATATATACAAAGTTTTTTTCCAATTTACATTTATTTGCAGCTTCCAGCAAAAATTCTTCAATTTTGACTCGTGATACGTCATATCCTAGTGATACTGCCACTGATATAAAGCTCCCATTAGAATGTATCACTCGAATTGGCTGTTTTACTAGATACATATTTGGAAAAGTGATTGTATCACTTGTGATTATCTGTATTTCCGTACTCAATAGTCCCATATTATATATTCTACCTCTTGACTCATCTACTTCAATAAAATCTCCAGGTTTATAATTTTTTGCTATTCTAAGCATAATTCCCGCCATTGCGTTTCCTATGAAATTCGTTGAAGATAATGCTATTACCGAACTCAGTAGCACTCCAATAAGACTAAGTATCTGTTTTTTTATATTATCATCCATTGGAGATACTACTATAGCTAAAAGCAAGC
>CAZDNU010000530.1:0-3238 GCA_964506865.1 uncultured Fusobacteriales bacterium
GGATAGTGATCTTATTTAATTATGAGAAATCTTAATAAAAATGATATAGAGTTTTTGATTGAATGTCTTAAGAAAGAAAAAGAAATTCCCGAGGAATATAAGTATGCTCTTTTCCCTACAAAACAGAAAGAATACGAAATAGTATATGCCGGAAAAAAGAGGAAAGAGGATGTATTAGCTGATAATGAAGAGGCTAAAGCCGTTCCTCTACAAATTGAAAAGATTTTCAATGGAGGAAAGCATTCGCTTACATCAAAGAATTGGCATAATCTTCTAATTTTTGGCGATAATCTTCAAATTTTAAAAACTATCTATGAAGATAAAGATAGTCTTATAAAAAGAAAAATAAAAGGTAAAGTGAAATTGATCTACATAGATCCACCATTTGGGACCGGAGATGATTATGAAGGCAATAGTGGACAAAAAGGATATAGTGCGAAGAGAAAAGGCTCAGATTTTGTGGAATTTGTTAGAAGAAGATTAATACTAGCAAAAGAAATATTATCAGATGATGGTTTTATTTTTGTTAGGCAAGCTTATAACTTTGGTTTTGAAATTAAAATTATTTTAGATGAAGTGTTTGGGAAGCAAAATTTTAGAAATGAAATAATAATCAATAAGGCAAATAAGCAAGGTAGTATAGACCGAAGATTTAATCCTTCAACTGAATTCTTATTTTTGTATTCTAAAAATGAAGATGCAAGGATAAATCCTATTAAAGTTGAAAGAAATAAAAAAGTAAATTGGATTAACGCACACTCACCAAAAGAAAACAATCTTACTCATGAGATCTTTTACAAAGGAGAAAAGTTCATTGCACCAAAAGGAAGGCATTGGACTTTTTCAAAAAGTAGATTAAACCAGCTCGATACGTTAGGAAGGATTAGAACAGTAAATAAAAATTATATTGATGTATATGGCAAACAAAGAAAAAAAATGATTCAGTATTTAACTAGTAGCGAAGAAACTTTAGAATCTAATTGGACTGATATTCCTAGCTATTCTTTTAGTAGTGGTTATCCAACAGAGAATTCCGAAATACTTTTAAAAAGAGTAATTGAATCTTGTACTAGTGATAATGACCTGGTTTTTGATTTTTTTGTTGGAAGTGGAACAACACTAGTAGTCGCTGATAAACTTAATCGGCGATGGATTGGCTGTGATGTTGGCAAGCTCTCAATATATACAATACAAAAACGACTTCTAGAAATTGACAAAAGTAAGGATCTGAAAAATCCAAAAAAGAAGTATGGTAGATTGGCAAGATCTTTTGCAGTTGTCTCCGCCGGTCTTTATGATTTGGAGAAGGTATTAAACCAAGTCAAGGATAAGTATGTTCAATTTGTTTCCGACTTGTTTGAAGTGCAACGTTTAGAAAATAAAAAGATAGGCGGAATAAATATAGACGGCAAGAAGGGAGAGTTTTATGTACAAATATTTCCCTATTGGAAATTTAGAGATGCAAATGTAGATGAGGAATATGTTGATGATTTGCATAAAAATATAGGTAAAAAAATAGATGAACGATTTTATATTATAGCACCAGCAAATAACGTTGATTTTATTACCGACTACTATGAGATTGGCAATGTCCGGTATTATTTCCTTAAAGTTCCTTACCAAATTATTAAGGAATTACATAAAGTGCAATTTAAAAAACTTCGCCAGCCACAGAGCAAAAACAATATTAATAATTTAGATGATGCTGTTGGTTTTCAGTTTATTAAACAGCCAGAGGCCCAATCAGAAATTGAGATTAAGAAAGATATAGTATATTTGAGAATTAAAAAATTTGAGTCTAAATATACAGAAGAAGAGACTGGTAAAAAGCTTGGTAATTTTGAATCTTTAGCAATGATTCTGGTTGATTTGAAATATAACGATGAATTTTTTTTAATGACTAAATGTTTTTTTGCTGATGACCTGACCGCGAAGAAAGAAGAAAATGAAGACGAAATCAAAAAAGAATTGAAAAAAAAGAAGGAAATAAAAATATCCTTTGACAAAAAAGAATGTGGTAAAAAGATTATGGTTATTTATATAGATATTTACGGAAATGAATTTAAAGAAATACTAAAGGTAAAATAGGTATGGCTGATATAAAGATTTACAAAACTCAAGATTTAGTATTGCAGGTCAAAAAAAACTATGATCCAGCAAAGTTAAACTTAAAAAAGTGGGTAAGCTTTATAGATGCCTTGGCTGGGCCAAGAGAATTTCAAAAAGAGGCAATTGAAACAGCAATTATCTATCTTGCTTCAGGGCAATATAGATCAATAGAAGATCTTGTCGCAGAAAACTGGAATAGTAATGCTGAGTTGAGAGAGAGATACAAAGATTTAAGAGAATATGAAAAAAAATTGATACTGCCGAGCAAATTATCTGCAGTTATTGATTTGGCCACGGGGACAGGAAAAAGTTATATAATTTATGGGATTGCTCAAATAGCATTAGGTTTGGGAATAGTAGATAAAGTATTAGTTTTATGTCCATCACTGACAATTGAATCTGGGCTTAAAGAAAAATTCGATGCTCTTTCTGGTGATAGAAAATTAAAAGCTAGTTTACCAGAGGGAATTAAAATTAAAAACCCAAGAATTATTCATGCAAACCAGACAATAAAAAATGGAGATATTTGTGTGGAAAATATTCACGCAGTTTATGAAAAAACAGGCTCGTCTATAACTGATAGCTTAAAAGGAATCGGTGAGCGCGTTCTTGTTTTGAATGACGAAACACACCATGCTTATAACGTCACTTCAGATCGCGATATACGGAAATGGAGAGAATTTTTGCTAAACCATCAATTCGGATTTTATTACATTCTAGGATTTACAGGAACTGCGTATATAAATAATGAATATTTTAACGATGTTATTTATCGTTACTCTATCAGGCAGGCAATTAATGATAAAGTGGTAAAATTGGTGGATTATGTAAGTAAAGATGATACTTTGGGTCGGGATGAAAAATTTCAGAAAATTTATGATAATCACCTAGAAAACGCAAATAGGTATAGATTGCTTAAACCAATTACTATTTTGGTTACCAAGGATATAAGAAAAGCAAGAATTCTCTACGAGGATCTTGTTGATTTTTTAAAAACTAAAAATAGATTAACACAGGATGAGGCTAAGAAAAAAATACTTATTGTTACTTCACATAAAGATCATCGAGCTAATATCGTAAAATTAAAAAAAGTGGACGATATAGAAAGTCCAGTTGAATGGATTGTTTC